>VFKS01000532.1 GCA_009885425.1 Novosphingobium sp. | reverse complement strand
GGCGGATGGAGACGGCGGGCGAACCGCGCTCGGTCTGGATGAAAGCAGACGGCACCCCGTTCCTGCGCGCGCCGGGAATTCGCGCCGATGCTATGCTGCATCCTGATCAGGCGGCTCAGCTGTTTGGCACCGGAAAGCAGAGCCTGGACGCAATCCTGACCCAGGCCGAAACGCAAGGCGGGCGCCCGCGCGGCTTCACGCTAGGGCTTTCGGCCAAGCTGGAGCGGACCAGCGAATTTCGCGATTACGCCAGCCCCAATGTGGTGGCGATGATCCCGGGTTCCGATCCCAGCGTGGCTAACGAATATGTGCTGATGACCGCGCACCTCGATCACATCGGCGATCACGGCAAAGGCACGGACAAGATCAACAACGGCGCGATGGACAATGCCGCTGGGGTCGCGACGATGATCGAAGTGGCCAAGGCTCTGGCCAAAGACGGCAAGCGCCCGCGGCGCCCGATCCTGTTTGCGGCTGTGACCAGCGAAGAAAACGGGCTGCTCGGCTCAGACTATCTGGCGCAGAACCCTGTCACGGGTGGCGGCCGGGTGGTTGCCGTGGTCAATTTCGATATGCCGATCCTGACCTATCAATTCACCGATGTGATCGCCTTTGGGGCAGAGAATTCGACGCTCGGCCCGGTGGTGGCCAAGGCCGCTGGGGAAACGGGCATAGCGCTTTCGCCCGATCCCGTGCCGGAAGAGGGGCTGTTCACCCGCTCCGATCACTACCGCTTCGTCCAGCAAGGCATCCCCTCGCTGTTTCTGGTCACCGGCCGGGCCGGGCCCGGTCAGGCGGCATCGGCCGAGTTTCTCGATAAGCATTATCACCGCCCCAGCGATGATCTGAGCCTGCCGATCAATTGGGTCGCTGGAGCCAAATTTGCCGAGGTGAACTATTTCATCGTCCGCGCGATTGCCGATGAGGCGGCGATCCCGCGGTGGTATGATGACAGCTTCTTTGGCCGGGAGTTTGCGCCCACATCACCCAAGGCGTTGCGGCCAAAGCCATAGGTTGATTGCGGCGGGTCAATGACAAGGGGTGCCATGCGCGCGACAAATTCGCCTGCACCCCTTGTGTGGCAAACGCGCCACACTACTTCTGGGTGTAACAGGAGGCTGATACACCTATGAACCTCGAGAAATTCACTGACCGCGCCAAGGGTTTCCTCCAGAGCGCACAGACCGTGGCGATCCGGTTGGGGCACCAGCGGATCACGCCTGAGCATATTCTCAAAGCCCTGCTTGAGGACGAAGAGGGCATGGCCAGCGGCCTGATCCAGCGGGCTGGTGGATCGTCCAAGATTGCCCTCGTTAAAACCGACGAAGCGCTGGCCAAAATCCCTACCGTCTCCGGATCGGGCGCTCAGGCCGCGCCGGGGTTTGAGAATGACTGTGTTCGCCTGCTCGATTCTGCCGAAGCGCTTTCGGCCAAGGCGGGCGATAGCTTCGTCTCGGTCCAGCGGATGCTTCAGGCCTTGGCGCTGAACGCGACCAACCCGGCGGGGCAAGCGCTGAAAGCTGCCGGCGTCGATCCCAAGGCTCTGGAAACTGCGATCCAGGAATTGACCGGCGGGCGGACGGCGGACAGCTCCAGCGCCGAAAATGCTTATGACGCGATGAAGAAATATGCCCGCGACCTCACGCAAGCGGCGCGCGACGGCAAGCTGGATCCGGTGATCGGCCGCGACGAGGAAATCCGCCGCACGATCCAGATCCTCGCCCGCCGGACCAAGAATAACCCGGTGCTGATTGGTGAGCCTGGCGTGGGCAAGACCGCGATTGCCGAAGGCCTCGCGCTGCGGATCGCCAATGGCGACGTGCCCGATAGCCTGAAGGACCGCCGCCTGATGTCGCTCGACATGGGCAGCCTGATCGCAGGCGCCAAGTATCGCGGCGAGTTTGAGGAACGGCTCAAAGCGGTGCTCGACGAGGTAAAGGGCGCCGAGGGCGAGATCATCCTGTTCATCGATGAAATGCACACCCTGATCGGGGCGGGGGCCTCGGAAGGTTCGATGGATGCCTCCAACCTGCTCAAGCCCGCACTGGCCCGCGGCGAGCTGCATTGCATCGGCGCGACCACGCTCGATGAATACCAGAAGCATGTCGAAAAAGACCCGGCGCTGCAACGCCGGTTTCAGCCGGTGTTCGTGGGTGAGCCGACCGTGGAAGACACGATCAGCATCCTGCGCGGGCTGAAGGACCGCTATGAGCTGCACCACGGGGTGCGGATCACCGATGCGGCAATTGTCGCGGCGGCAACGCTCAGCAATCGCTACATCG
>VFKS01000449.1 GCA_009885425.1 Novosphingobium sp. | reverse complement strand
GTCGATATGGTCTCGTTCACCGGCTCCACCGCGGCCGGCATTCTGGTGGCCAAGTCCGCCGCTGACACGGTCAAGCGGGTCTCGCAGGAACTGGGCGGCAAGTCTCCAAACATCGTGTTCGATGATTCCAGCCTCGACGCCGCTGTGAAGCGCGGAGTGCGGCATTGCTTTGGCAACACCGGCCAATCGTGCAACGCACCGACCCGGATGCTGGTTGAGGCATCGGCCTATGCCCGCGCGGTCGAGACAGCCCGCGAAGTTGCCGGGCAGGTTACCTTGGGCGATCCGCAACTGCCGGGATCGCACCTCGGGCCGGTCGTTTCAAAGGCCCAGTTCGACAAGATCCAGCGTCTGATCCAGACCGGGATCGATGAAGGCGCGCGGCTGGTTGCGGGCGGGCCGGGCCGGGCTGAGGGCTTCAATCGGGGCTACTATGTCAGACCAACAATCTTCGCCGATGTCACCAACCAGATGACCATCGCGCGCGAGGAAGTGTTCGGGCCGGTCCTGGTGATGATCCCGTTTGCCGATGAGGATGAGGCAGTGCGGATCGCTAATGATACGCCCTATGGCCTGGCCGCCTATGTTCAGAGCCAGGACCTCGATCGCGCCCGCCGGGTCGCGCGGCAATTGCGAGCGGGGAGCGTTCATCTGAACGGCGCCGGGCAGGATTATGGCTCGCCCTTTGGCGGCTACAAGCAATCGGGCAATGGCCGCGAATGGGGCGAATGGGGCCTCCACGACTTCCTTGAAGTCAAAGTTATCAACGGGTTCGCGGCATGAAGCTGACCGGCATCCAGACCTTCGTGGTCGGCAATCCGCCGCCGCATTTCGGCGGGCGCTATTTCGTGTTCGTGAAGCTGACCACGGCCTGCGGGATTTCGGGCGTGGGCGAGGCGTATTGCGTTCCGTTCGAGCCGCATCTGGTCGCGAAGATGATTGAGGATGTCTTCGCCCGCTACGCTGAGGGCCGCGATCCGCATGATATCGAGGCCTTGTGGCGGCGGGTCTATTCCAGCGGCTTTACTCAGCATCCCGATCTGACCGTAATGGGTGTGCTCAGCGCGCTGGAAATGGCCTGCTGGGACATCATCGGCAAGGCGGCGAACCAGCCGGTTTACAAGCTGCTCGGCGGACAGGTGCATGAACGGCTTCGCGCCTACACCTATATCTATCCGCGCCCCGGCGACCAAAGCGATGTCTATCACGACCCCGACCTGGCGGCGGAGCGCGCTGGCGAGTATCTGGCGCAAGGGTTTACCGCCCTCAAGTTTGACCCGGCTGGTCCCTATTCGGCGTTTGACGGCAGGCAGCTTTCACTCGACGCGCTTGAGCTCAGCGAACGCTTCGCGCGGAAACTGCGCGAAGCAGTCGGCACCAAGGCTGACCTGCTGTTCGGCACGCATGGCCAAATGACTGCCGCCGGCGCGATCCGTTTGGCCAAGCGGCTCGAACCTTACGATCCCTTGTGGCTCGAAGAACCGGTGCCGCCCGATGCGCCCGAAGAAATGGCCAAAGTTGCCCGCGCCACCAGCATCCCGATCGCCACCGGCGAACGGCTCGCCACCAAGTATGATTTTGCCCGTTTGCTAAAGGCCGGCAGCGCGGCAATCTTTCAGATGAACCTGGGGCGCGTGGGCGGCCTGCTGGAAGCCAAGAAGATCGCCGGGATGGCCGAAGTTCATCACGTCCAGATCGCCCCGCATCTTTACTGCGGGCCGATTGTGGGCGCCGCCAATATCCAGCTGGCGACATGTTCGCCCAACTTCCTGATCCTGGAGAGCATCGAGAGCTGGGGCGGGTTCCACACGGAGATTCTCAAGAGCCCGATCGCATTCGAAGATGGCCACGTCATTCCATCAACGGCTCCGGGTCTGGGGGTAGAGCTTGACGAGGCGGTGGCGCTGGCAAATCCCTATACAGGAACCATGCTGCATCTCGAAATGACTCAGCATCCGGTTGGCTGAGATGGACGAATTTGACTATGTGATCGTCGGCGCGGGCACCGCAGGCTGCGTTCTGGCCAGCCGGTTGACCGAAGATGGCAAGGCAACCGTGCTGTTGCTCGAGGCCGGCGGCAGCGATCTGTCGATCTGGATCCAGATGCCGATCGGCTATGGCCGGACCTTCTTCGACAAGCGGATCAACTGGATGTACGATACCGAGCCGGTCGCGGGGCTGGGTGGACGGCGCAGCTATTGGCCGCGGGGCAAAGTGGTGGGTGGCTCGGGCTCGATCAACGCCATGGTCTATGTCCGGGGCCAACCGCGCGATTACGAAGACTGGAAGGCCATGGGCAACCCCGGCTGGGGCTGGGACGATGTGCTGCCCTACTTCAAAAAGTCGGAGGATTTCGACTGGGCCAGCGCCTACCACGGCAAGGGCGGGCCTCAGCATGTCACCGACATCTCACCGCATGTGCATCCGATCTGCCACAGCTTTATCGAGACCGCCGAGGGACTGGGCTTTTCCCCGACCAGCGATTTCAACGGAACCAGACCCGAAGGGGTGGGCATCTACCAGATCAACACCCGCGGCGGCTGGCGGGCTTCGACTGCCAACGCCTTTCTCCACCCGGCGCTGAAGCGCAAGACACTGAAACTGCGAACCAAGGCGTTGGCGACGCGAATTGTGTTTGAGGGCAAGCGGGCTGTCGGTGTCGAATATCGCCGGGGCGGCAAAAGCCATCAGGTCCGGGCCCGACGCGAAGTTATCCTGTCCGGCGGGGCGATCAATTCGCCGCAGCTGCTGATGCTGTCCGGCATCGGCGATCCGGAGCAATTGCAGCGCGTGGGGATCACGCCGCTGGTCGCGGCCAAAGCCGTCGGCCGCAATCTGCAGGATCATCTGGCGGTCTCCTATTTCTACAAGACCCGGACCCCGACCCTTAACGATGTGCTGCATCCAGCGATCGGCAAGGCGCTAGCGGGGCTGCGCTATATGTTCGATCGGGCCGGGCCGCTTTCGCTCAGCGTCAATCAGAGCGGCGGGTTTGTACGCAGCGATCCCGCTCAGCGTCATGTCAATCTGCAGCTCTATTTCAGCCCGGTCAGTTATACCCAGACGCCGTTATCGGAGCGTAAACTGCTCAACCCCGATCCGTTTTCGGCTTTCCTGCTGTCACACAATCCTTGCCGGCCGAGCAGCCGAGGGCAACTGACGCTGGCCTCAGCCGACCCGGCTACCCATCCGTTGATCCAGCCCAATTACCTTTCGACCCAACAAGACATCGATGATGTGCTTGCGGGCAATCGGCTGCTGCGCCAGATCGCCAAGGCGAGACCGCTGGCGGACATCATTACTGAAGAGATCATTCCAGGCCCCGGAGTCGACGGCGACGAAGCGCTGCTCGATGATTTCCGCAGGCGCGCCGACACCGTCTATCATCCGACGAGCACATGCCTGATGGGTCCTGACCCGGCCAGCGCGGTCGTCGATGCGCGGCTGCGGGTGCATGGGGTGCAAGGGCTGCGGGTGATCGACGCATCGGTCTTTCCCACGATCACATCGGGGAACACCAATGCCCCGACCGTGATGGTCGCGGAAAAGGGTGCGGCGATGATCATTGCAGATGCGCTGGCGATTGGCTGAAGCCGTATTCGTCAAAATATTTTACCAATGAGTTTCGCGGTGATAGCCTCGCTTCCTAAACCCAGCCACGCGAGTCCCGCCCCATGAGCAACAAGATCGAACTTCGCCGGCTTCCGCCGCTCAAGGCGCTCAAGGGCTTTGAAGCCGCAACGCGCCATCAGAGCATTCGCGATGCCGCAGCGGAACTGTGCCTCACGCACCCCGCGATCAGCCACCAGGTGCAATTGATCGAGGAGGCCTTGGGCGTCGCCCTGTTCGCTCAGGAAGGGCGCCACATCGTCTCTACCGAGGAAGGGCGGGTGCTCTATCCCTATGTGCGCAGCGCATTTGAATTGCTGCTCGAAGGGGTTGAGGCGGTCCACCGCCACGCTTTGGACAAACCGCTGCGGGTGCAGACCTATGTGACGGCGTCGATCCGCTGGCTGGCGAAACGCGTGCCGCAATTCTTGCATGCGCATCCCAAAATCAAGCTGACGCTGAGCACTTGCGCGGTCGAGTGGGAATTCGATGATGTTCATGCCGATGTCGGGTTGGTCTATTGCGGGACCACCCCCGATCCGGCCAAATTCCACTGGGTGCCGCTGTTCGAATATACGTTGTTCCCAGTTTGCAGCCCGGAATTCATGGCCCGGATCGGCCCGAAGCCGAGCCTGGCGGCACTGATGGAGCAACCGCTGGTGGCGATCTATACCGAGGTGCAGAACTGGGACAGTTGGTTCACTTCGGCGGGGGCCAGTTTCGAACCCAAAGTGCCGTACCTGATGGTCGATACCTTGGCCGTCGCGCTCGAAATGGCGTTGAATGGCGAAGGCGTTGCCTTGGTCAATGGGCCTTTCGTCGATCAGGACCTGGCGGCTGGCCGGCTGGTCAAGCCGTCAGGCCATGTCGAGGTTTGCCCTGGGTCATGGGGCCTGATCTGCCGCAAGGACATGAAGGAAAACCTGCGCATCCGGACCTTCATGGACTGGATGGCGGACCACGTGGCTAATCCAGATTGAACCACGCCGATTTGGACTGCATGTAACCGGCCAGACATTCGAGCGACTTGTCGCGGGTATTGCCTGATTGCTTGTAGCCGCCAAACGGCTGAGTCATGTCGCCATCGCCAAAACAATTGACCCAGACAACACCGGCTTCGAGCGCCTTGACCATTCGGTGTGCTCGATTGACATCGCTGGTCCAGACGCTGGCCGCCAGACCATAGATCGAATCGTTGGCCAGTTGGAGCGCCTCAGCCTCGCTGGTGAAGCGTTGGACGCAGGCAACTGGGCCAAAGATCTCCTCGCGGCCGACGGCCATGGTTGGGGCAACCTCGCACAGCAGGGTCGGCTCGACATAGGCCCCGCCCGTCTGGCCCGGATCAGGGTTCCCGCCAAGTGCCAAGCTGGCGCCGCACTCAACACCGCGCTCGATCCATCCCATCACCGTTCGCTGATGCTGATGCGACACCAAGGGCCCCAAGCTTGTGGCCGGATCGAGTGGGTCGCCCGGCGTATAAAGCGCAGGGGCCCGTGCCACAAATCGTTCCACGAATTCGTCATGCAGATCGGCATGGACCAGCAGCCGTGAACCGGCGTTGCAGACCTGTCCGGCATTGTCGAAAATGCCCATGATCGCGCGGTCAACGGCTGCGTCCAGATCGTGCAAGTCGGGCATGAAGATTTGCGGGCTCTTGCCGCCGGTTTCCAGTGAGACGCGTTTGAGGTTGGATTCGCCGGCATGGATCATCAGCTGTTTGCCAGTCGCGGTTGAACCGGTGAAGCTGATCTTGGCGATATCGGGGTGTAGTGCCAGACGGCGCCCGGCCTCGATTCCGTAGCCATTGACCACGTTGAACACGCCCGGCGGTCCGCCCGCTTCGGCAAACAGCTGCGCCAGCCGGATACAGGACAGACCGGCCTTTTCCGATGGCTTAAGCACCACGCAGTTACCCGCAGCCAGCGCCGGAGCGACTTTCCAGGTCGCCATCAGCAAGGGATAATTCCAGGCCGAGATCGCGCCCACCACGCCCAACGGTTCACGCGATACCATATGACTGGCGTTGTGCGGGCTATTGCTGACCACCCCGCCGATCTTGTCGATAGCCTCGCCGAAATAGCGCAACGTCAGCACCGTTTCGGGCAAATCAATGGCTAGCGCATCACTGATTGGCTTGCCCATGCTGAGCGTCTCGAGCAGCGCCAGTTCGGCGGCGTTTTCTTCAATCAAGTCGGCCCAGCGCCGGAAAATGTCCATCCGCGCGCGCGGAGCCATGTGCCGCCAGCGCCCGTCGTTCCAGGCCTGCTTCGCCGATGCGACCGCGTTATCGATGTCCTTGGCAGTGCCGCAGGCCAGTTCTGCAAGCGATGCGCCATTGGCTGGATTGATCGCTGGGATCGGCTTGCCCGATCCAGTGGTGCTGCGCCCGTCGATAAACAGGCCGGTTTCAAACTTCATCGCTGCAGCGCGCGCGATCCAGGCAGCGTGGTCTGCAGGCGTGGGATCGTTCATGGTCGACTTCCTACAAAGCTAGCGCTTGGGAACAACCTCATAGCCCCGCTCTTCGGGTTCGTCGTCGGTCATCTGCGCCGGAAACCCGGTGCCGAGCACCTTGAGCCCGAGCGGTTCTTCATAACGCCGAATGATATTGGGCGAAAACTCGCGGCTGCCGAAACTTGCCTCGGCCTCCTTGAACAGCCGGACGATCAACGGTGAGATCTCGACCGGAACGCCGGCCGCATGGGCGATCCTATCAAACAGCCCGATGTCCTTGCTGACAAGGTCCATGGTGAAGTTGATGTCGCGGCTGCCGTTCAGGATCACCTGGCTTTCGGTTTCGTGGACAAAACTGTTCCCGGACGAAATCCTGATCGCTTCGTAGGTGATGTTCATGTCCAGACCGATCGCTTTGCAGGTGGTCAGCGCCTCTGCCAGCGCGACAAGATGGACCGTGCATAGATAGTTGGTCATGACTTTAAGCTGCGATGCGGTGCCTAACTCTCCGGTGTGGAGGATGCGGCGGCCCATCGTGGTCAGTACCGGCAACACCACTTCAAAGGCGGCGCGCGG
>VFKS01000085.1 GCA_009885425.1 Novosphingobium sp. | reverse complement strand
GCGTTGGCGCAGACGAACCATGCAGCGATCCCGGCGGCAAAGGCGACCACTGCCCAGGGGCCCTGCTCAACCCCCGCTTTGGCAAGGAATCGCTCGGCCCGCGCAAGCCCGCTGGACAAGTCCAAAGGGATGCGCCAATGGCCATGTTGCAGTGCAGCGCCGTCTGGCGTTTCACTGTCCAAGGGTATCAGCGGCAAGGCTTTTCTGGCCATGCGCGGCAAAAGACAGGATGAGGCAGACAATGGCAAGTGATAGCGTCATGGCGGCATCGGGCGAGACCCGCGGCGTCGTAACGCGCTTTGCCCCTTCGCCCACCGGTTATCTGCACATTGGCGGCGCCCGCACCGCGCTGTTCAACTGGCTGTTCGCACAGCATCATGGCGGTCAATATCTGCTGCGGATCGAGGATACCGATCGCGCCCGCTCGACCGACAGTGCGATCGAGGCGATCTTTGACGGACTGTCATGGCTCGGTCTCGAAGGCGACGAACCCGCCACGATGCAATTCGCACGCTCGGATCGTCATGCCGAAGTCGCTTACGAGCTGCTGGCCAAGGGCCACGCCTATCGTTGCTATCTGACGCAAGAAGAATTGCAGGCCCGCCGCGAAGCCGCGCAGGCTGAACGGCGCACTTTCCGGATCGAGAGCGAATGGCGGGATGCAGCGTCCAGCGCTTGGCCAAATGACCGACCCTATGTGGTGCGGATCAAGGCTCCCCGTGCTGGCGAAGCGGTGATCGAAGATCTGGTCCAGGGTCAGGTTACGGTGCAGAACGCCGAGCTTGACGACTTCGTCCTGCTGCGCGGTGATGGCACGCCAACCTATATGCTGGCAGTGGTGGTTGACGATCACGATATGGGCGTCACCCACGTGATCCGCGGCGACGATCACCTCAACAACGCCTTCCGCCAGCTGACCATCATCAAGGCAATGGATTGGCCGGTGCCGCAATACGGCCATGTCCCGCTGATTCATGGACATGACGGCGCCAAGCTATCGAAGCGGCACGGCGCGCTAGGGGTGGATGCCTACCGCGACGAGATGGGCGTATTGCCCGAGGCGCTGTTCAACTATTTGCTCCGGCTTGGCTGGGGCCACGGCGACGATGAGTTCATCAGCCGCGAACAGGCTGTGGAATGGTTCGACATCGCGCATGTCGGAAAAAGCCCATCGCGGTTCGATCTGGCCAAGCTGCTCAACCTCAACGCACACTATCTGCGCGAAGCCGATGATGCCCGGTTGGCCGAGCTGGTTGCGCCGCGGATGACGGGTGCTTCAGACCTCGGCTTGCTTACCCAAGCCATGCCGGTGCTCAAGGTCCGCGCCAAGGATCTGAACGAATTGGCTGCGGGCGCAGCCTTTCTGTTCGCCCAGCGCCCGTTAACGATCGAGGACAAGGCCGCCGCCTTGCTGACCGATGACTCGCGGGCTTTGTTGGGCGCCATCGAAACGCGGATACGCCCAATCACTGACTGGACAATCGAAGCGCTCGAAGCCAGTCTGAAGGCAATGGCGGAAGAGCTTGGGCTCGGCCTCGGAAAGCTTGCACAACCCCTTAGGGCCGCGCTAACCGGGCAGACGACTTCCCCGGGTATATTTGACGTTCTGGTTCTGCTTGGCCGCGATGAAAGTCTGGAGCGAATTGCCGCCCAGTCAGCGGCACAGGCAATTTAGTTTTCAGGAGGCAGGCAAGGTGGGTAATCAGGTAAAGCTCAGCACCGGCACGGGTGATTTCGACTATCCGGTTCTTTCGGGCAGCGTCGGACCCGATGTCGTCGATATCCGCAAGCTCTATGGTCAGACCGGGATGTTCACCTATGACCCCGGCTTCACCAGCACGGCCAGCTGCGAATCGGCGCT
>VFKS01000427.1 GCA_009885425.1 Novosphingobium sp. | reverse complement strand
TCATCGGTGTTGGCGATGAAATCGAGGACTTGCTTGCGGGTGGGAAGACCGGGTTGGGGTTTGGGTGGTTTGGCCAACCTAGTAGGCCCGCGCCACGTAGATCCGCTCGACCGCAGGCTCGCCAGTGAATGGGCAGGTCCCCGATACAGGCGCGCCGTCCATAGGCGTATTCCGCACCGTCAGCTTCAGAGCTTTGAGCTTGGCCACCACATCGGCCAGCGCCGCGCCGGTCGGCCGTGACCAGGCGAGTTCAACCCAGCCTGGGTAGCGGTTGCTGTCTGCAAAGAAAGCCTCAAGCCCGGCCAGATCGCTGACCCCGCGTTCGATCTGGGCGTCGCGGCGCTCGGTCGCTTCGCTGTGAAGCGCGCGCTGGATGTCTTCCAGTTCTCCCGCTGCCGCTGCCAAGAACTCGTCCTTACCCTGCCCGGCGAAATTGACCTTGCCATCCTCACGGTAAAGCCGGTCGCGGCGGACCACCGAAACCTGTCCGCCAGCGGCATCGCGCCCGCCAATCTCGAGGATCAGCGGAACGCCCTTCTTGACCCAACCCCAACGTTTTTGCGTGGCTTTTCCGGCGCGCTTATCGAGCAGCACGCGGATCGGTTCGCCCAGCGCGGTCTGACCGGCGAGGCTGCGGCGCAGGTCTTCGCAATAGGCCAGCAAGGCTTCATCGCCATCGTCTTCGCGCAGCATCGGCAGGATCACCACCTGGTGCGGCGCGATCCGCGGCGGCACCCGCAGGCCATCGTCATCACCGTGGGTCATGATCACCCCACCGATCAGACGGGTCGAAACCCCCCAGCTGGTGGTGTGGCACAGCGTCTGCTGGCCTTCCTTGTCCTGGTAGCGGATCCCAGCAGATTCGGCGAAACCGGTGCCAAGGTAATGACTGGTTCCGGCCTGCAACGCCTTGCCATCCTGCATCATAGCTTCGATCGAATAGGTCGCAGCCGCACCGGGAAAGCGTTCATGCTCAGGCTTTTCGCCTGCGAACACCGGCATGGCGAGGTCTTCC
>VFKS01000289.1 GCA_009885425.1 Novosphingobium sp. | reverse complement strand
GGCGGCCGTGGACCCTGTGGAGTGCAACCGATATGTTCAATAGCCCGGCCGCCGAAGGTCCGCTCAACTGGGTGGTGGTGCAGCGATGAGCTGGACCCGCGAAAGCCTGATCGCCGCCGCGCGCGATGCCGCGACCCGCGCCTATGCGCCCTATTCCAACTACCACGTCGGCGCCGCGCTGGGCTTTGCTGATGGCAGCGTGGTGACCGGCGCCAATGTCGAAAACGCCAGCTACGGCCTGACGCTGTGCGCCGAGACGGTCGCGGTCGGCAAAGCGCTGAGCGAAGACTGGCGCGGAAGGCTGGAAGCGGTGGCCGTGATCGGCGGCAAGGCCGGTGCGGTTGGCGCGGGAGACCCAGTCACGCCATGCGGACGCTGCCGCCAGATCCTCAACGAAATTGCCGCGTTGGGGGATAGTGACCCGCAAGTCTGGTGCGTCGGCGAAGCCGGCGTTGCCGAATACCGTCTGTCGCAGCTGCTGCCCGATGCCTTCGGGCCAGCTAGCCTGAGCTAGAGTTTTCCAACCCGTCAGCACCAGCTGTGCTGGTGGTGGGGGCCGGAGGCGGAAGGTAGCCCGCCGCCTCCGGATGGTTCAGATTACTTTGCTGGATCCTTGGTCGCATCGGTGACATTGTCGGCCGCTTCGCCAACATTATCAGCGGCTTCACCAACGCTGTTGGCAGCTTTGGTCATGGCGTTATCCTTCGCCGACTGACCTTCCATGTAATTCACCATGAAGAAGCCGCCGATCAGCAATGCCACCAGCAGCACTATGCCGATCAGCCAGTTTCCGCCACTGTTGCCGCTGCCGGATTCCTTGATGATCGTGACATTGGGTTCGTCCATTTATGCCTCCTCTTTTATAATGCTGGCAGAAATAACGCCGATCTGTCGGATCGGTTCCCGGAACGCCAAAAAAAGTCAAAACATCCGAGCAACAACCACGGTGGAGTGGCCGCGCGCGGCCTATTGCGCGCAGTCGAGCCACTCCAGCAGCGCGCCCAGACAATCTCGGCCGAGGATCGCGCTGCGTTCGGGCGACCAGCCTTGCGCAGCGCACGGCAGATCGTCGTTGTCCTTGAACGGCATTTCCAGCGTCATCGCCACTGCGCCGAACCGTTCGGCCAGTTGGTTGGTGCTCATCGTCAGGTTGGCCTTGCCCGCCCCTGCGGTCGGGTAACCCAGCCGGGTCTGGAAATCAGGGGTGCGCCGCTTGAGGATCTCGGAATAGCGATCATAGCCTTCCTGCTGCCCTTCACGCGGGTTCGGGATGCCGTGGAAGCCGGCCAGAAACACCGCCGGGATCGCCTCGTCACCATGAACGTCCATCGCGAAGTGGACCCCGGTTTCGTCCATCGCATTGCGGATACACAGCACTTCGGGGCTCTTCTCCGCGCTGGGCGTGGCCCATTCACGGTTGAGGTTCACCCCGGCATAGTTGGTCCGCAAGTGGCCCCGGCACGAGCCGTCCGGGTTGCAGTTCGGCACGACGTGGAACCGGCAGAGCTGGCGCAATTTCCGCCCGACCGGATCGGCCGGATCGGTCAGGAGTTCGAGCGCGCCTTCCATCCACCATTCGGCCATCGATTCGCCCGGATGTTGACGGGCATAAAGCCAGACATGCTTGTTGCCCTCGCCCATTTCGAGGCAATCGATCGGCTGGCCTTCGAGGCTGTGGCCGAGCGTGCGATGCCGAACTCCGACCGAAGTTGAGACATCGGCGATCAGATCATGATGCCGCTCCATGGAATAGGGCGCAAAATAGGCAAACCAAACAGGTCCGGAGCCGATCGAATGCCCGATGGTCAATGTGCCGCCGTCCTCGGACGGATGATAGCTGG
>VFKS01000157.1 GCA_009885425.1 Novosphingobium sp. | reverse complement strand
AGGCCATGCTCGAAGTGCCCAGCGCCGATGCCGCGCCCGGCACCGTTTTGCAGGAATTGCAGGCGGGCTACATGATCAAGGAACGCCTGCTGCGCCCCGCGATGGTGGCGGTGGCGAAGAAGGGGGACTGATCCAGTGCGGGGTCGCCAGCTTAGCATGCTGGGCGGGCTCGCGGCACTGTGCCTGGCGGTTCAAGCCAAGGGCGAAACGATCAGCGGCCCTCCGGTCCCGCAAGGTTGGAAAGTCGATGCCTTGGCCTCTGGCGATCTGACTGGTGATGGGGTGACCGATTTTGCTGTGGTAATCAGGCAAAACGATCCCGAACACGTGATCCATAACGACCGGCTAGGAGAGTCTGAGCTTGATACCAATCCCCGCCGCCTACTCATCTTTGCAGGTGCGGCGGGCGGTTTCAGGCAAATTGCCGCAGCTGACCGCATGATTCCGCCAGCCGCGGATGTCGAAAGTTCCTGTCAGATTGATCCGCTGGAGGATGGCGGGATTGCGATCAGGTCCGGGATGCTTTCGGTGAAGCTGCAGTACTGGCAATCGTGCGGGAGCTGGGCGGTTGTCTCTAAAACTTTCAAATTTCGGCGCGAAGGCACGCGTTTTCGCCTGATCGGGTTTGACCACACCGAATTCATGCGGAATTCGGGGCAGGGCGATGAAGTCAGTGTGAACTTCCTCACCAGCCGCAAGGCTTCGGCACCGTTTGCAATCGATGGTTCGGTCCGGAGGCGGCTCACCTGGAGCCGCATCCGGCCGCTGAAACTCTATCTCGATTCGATCGATATTGGGGCCTGTGTGGCCATTGATCAGACAACGAACCTCTGCTGATTGAGGCTCAGTCCTCAACGCCGGGAAAATTCACCAGCCCATCATAAGCCCGCTTGCCTTCAACGCCCGGTACCTTAGCGCCGCTGCGTAGCAAGAAGGCGTGGCGGACAATCTCTGCCTGTTGTTCGATCCCATAGCGTTCCAGCGGCCAGCCCGGTTTCAGGCTGTAGTCGTACCTGCGTGAGAATGGTCGGCAAAGGATAAGGTACCATCGCCCTCGCTTCTGGACCTGCCAGACGTGGACCATTTCGTGGATGAAGTGCCCTTGCAATGGCAGGCACGCCGCGCTGAAATCGTCGCAATAGCTGGCCGAGCGGGGGTGGAAGTGGATGTGACCGCGCGGCGCCATGGTGACCTTGCGCGGTTGCAGCGGAAACCAGCGCTGGCGCCGGATCGTGACCCGATCGCAATCGATCGCTGAGCCAAACACCGACCACACCAGCGCGACTTCACCAGCAGTCAGCGCCCGCGATCCCCCGGCCGGACAGGTCAGCGCGGGCTCGCTCAGGGGGCTTTCCCGGCCACACCAGCAGCGCCCATAGCCTCGATCTTGAGTGGGACAGAAATCTTGTCTCCATCGGTGAAGGTGATGGTCATTTCGGTGGTTTCACCGGCCTTGAGCTTATCATCAACCTCAAACGCCATCACGTGCAACCCGCCGCGCTCAAACTTCATCGCGACTT
>VFKS01000078.1 GCA_009885425.1 Novosphingobium sp. | reverse complement strand
CAAAGCTCTTGTCGCGCAGGATCCCGGCGTTGTTGATCAGGATATGGACGCCGCCCCACATTTCCTTGGTCTTGGCGACCATTTCGACCATCTGTTCGTATTCGGTGACCGAGCCGCCGTTCGAAACGGCTTCGCCGCCAGCGGCCTTGATTTCCTCGACAACCTTGAGCGCGGCATCGGAATGCCCGGTGCCATCGCGGCTGCCGCCCAGATCGTTGACGACAACTTTGGCACCGCGCGCTGCGAGCTCGAGTGCATAGGCCCGGCCGAGGCCGCCGCCGGCACCGGTGACGATCGCAACGCGATCCTTGAACGAGATGGTCATGGGTAAGTCTCCACTGAAAATTGCGTGATCCCGGGGGACGCGCGCGCGGCATGGCATGGGCCAGCGCGGCTGGCAATATGCCGCAATGCAGCACTGCCATTCCCTAGCGTCAAGCCGTCCGGCCCAGTGACCGGTTTCCAGCGACTCGGCGTTTTACAGTAAAGCGAGGGTCGGGATCAGCGCGTCGAAATGATCGATCACCGCATCGGCTTCCAATTCATGCGGAGGCGCATCGCAGAAGCCAAAGCTGACCGCGATCGAGGGCAGCCCTGCCGCTCGCGCCGCGCGGGTATCAAAGGTCGTATCCCCCACAAACACCGCCGCCCCGCCGCCGCACTGGGCGACCATGGCATGCAGCGCGTCGGGTGCAGGCTTGAGCGGATAGGTTCCGGCCCCGATGATGCAGGCGAAGCGCCGCGTCAGCTCCAGTTCGTCAAACAACTTGCGCGCCATTGGCTCACGCTTGTTGGTCACCACGGCGATTCTGGTTCCGCTCGCGTCCAAGGCGTCGAGCATTTCCGCGGCGCCCGGATAGAGTGCTGTATGGACCGCGATGTTGGCCTCATAATAGGCCAATAACTGAGCAAAAAGGCTGTCCTGATCGACGCCATCAACGCCGCCGGTCAGCGCCAGTGCCCGGCTTAGCATCGGCCGCGCTCCGCCGCCGATCAGGCCCATCACCGCTTCGCGCGGCACTGGCGGGCGATCGATCAGCGACAACGCATGGTTCACCGCCGCCCCCAGATCACCCGAAGTATCGAGCAGGGTTCCGTCAAGGTCGAAGCCGATCGTGGCAAAGCGGTGGGTGGTCATGACCGGGCCTGTGGCTTACCATTGTAGAATCGGCAACAATTTGATGGCATGGGCATTAACCATGAGTGCATCTGACACCCCGCTAGCCGTTATTGTCCTCGCCGCGGGCAAGGGCACCCGTATGAAGAGCGATCTGCACAAGGTGCTCCACCCGATCGCGGGGCACCCGATGCTGCTGCACCTGCTCGGAAGTCTGGGCGAACTGCGCCCGGCGCGACAGGTGATCGTCGCGGGGCACGGGCGCGAACAGATCGAAGCGGCGTTGACCGGCAGTGGTGCCGAAGTGGTGGTCCAAGAACCGCAGCTCGGCACCGCCCATGCGGCACTTATGGCCAAGGATACGCTGGCGGATTTTACCGGACTGGTGCTGGTCTGCTTTGGCGATGTGCCGTTCTTGTCGAGCGCCACGGTGGCCCGGCTCTGCGCGGCTCTGGACGGAGCCAAGGTAGCAGTGCTGGGCTTCCGCCCGGCCGAAAGCGCCGCCTATGGCCGGATCACCGCCGATACTGCCGGCACAGTGGCCAAGATGGTTGAATACAAGGATGCATCGCCGGAAGAACGTGCGGTAAACCTGTGCAATTCAGGCGTTCTGGTTGCCCACAGCGCCGATATCTGGCGGCTGCTGGGCAAGGTTGATGACGATAACGCAGCACGCGAATTCTATCTGCCGGACGTTGCCACCCACGCGATTGCCGAAGGCCTTCGGGTCGCGGTGGTAGAGGCGGATGAGGCCGAAGTGATGGGCATCAACAGCCGCGCCGAGCTGGCCGATGCCGAGGGCCGCTGGCAACAGCGCCGCCGCCGCGCTGCTATGGACGACGGCGCCAGCCTGATCGCGCCGGAGACGGTCTGGTTCGCCTGGGATACAGCGCTAGGCCGGGACGTGCTGGTGGAACCAAACGTGTTCTTTGGTCCCGGTGTGACGGTGGCGGATAACGTGAAAATTCGCGCCAATAGCCACATCGAAGGCGCGAGCCTTGCCACTGGCGTGGAGGTTGGCCCCTTCGCCCGCCTGCGCCCCGGTACGGTGCTGGGCGAGCAGGCCAAGATCGGCAACTTCGTCGAGGTCAAGAATTCGGTGCTGGGCACAGGCGCCAAAGCCAACCACCTGTCCTACATCGGCGATGCCGAAGTGGGCGCCGGGGCCAACATCGGCGCGGGCACGATCACCTGCAACTATGACGGCTACTTCAAATACAAAACCGTGATTGGCGAGCGCGCCTTCATCGGATCGAACTCGGCGCTGGTAGCCCCGGTCAAGATCGGCGCTGACGCGATTGTTGCTGCGGGCAGTGCAGTGACCCGCGATGTGGCAGCGGGTGAACTGCGGCTGGTGCGCGGCGAACAACTGGTTAAGCCCGGCTGGGCCGACCGGTTTCATGACGCGATGAAGAAGAAGAAGGCGGAGAAGAAGGGGTGAAGCGTTTCCTTTTCGTCTGCAGTCAAAATCGCCTTCGCAGCCCCACTGCCGAGCAGATTTTTGCTTGCCGCGACGATATTGAAGTTAGCTCTGCCGGCACCAATCACGATGCCGAGAATCCGCTTGGCGATGAACTAATCGAATGGGCGGACGTCATCGTCGCGATGGAAGGTCAGCACCGGACCAAGGTTCAGCGACACTTTGGTGCTGCTTTGAAATCCAAGCGGATCGTAGTTCTCGGCATTCCCGACGACTACACATTCATGGATGAAACCCTGATCGGGCTGCTCAAGTCAAAGATGCAACGGCATCTTCCTTCTTGACATGATATCATGATATGATATCAGTATATCAATGACCCGCATTCTCGCCGATCTGCCCGATGAAGACATCAAATGGCTCGACGCCCGCGCGGTCGAGCAGGGCAAGTCACGCGCTTCGGTGCTGCGTGATGTTGTTCGCGCATTCAAGGCGCAGTCGCCAGCCGATGGCAACAAGAGCTGGATTGCGCGCGGCGCGGGGCTTTGGAAAGACCGCACAGACATTGCTGACGGGGTGGAATACCAGCGAGCGATCCGTGAGGACCGCCGACCTTATGAAGATATCTGATCGGTGTCCGACCCGTTCTTCGACACCAATATCCTGATCGACTGGCTTAAGGATCGACCTCAAGCCGCAGCCGAGCTGTCGCGCTACAACGGGCATCGGATCAGCCGGATTGTCTGGACCGAAGTGTTAGCGGGTGAAGCGCTTGAGAGCCGCGGAGAAGTTCAACAGGCGATCTCTCCGTTCGAAGTGGTCGAAATTGATGCCCGGATTGCTTCGGCGGCGGCAGACATTCGTTTCCGCTCCAACATGAAACTGATGGATGCCTACATCCTCGCCACCGCGCAAGTGAACGGCGCGATCCTTATTACACGAAACACAAAGGATTTTCCGGCAGCTATGCCGGGCATCCGGGTTCCCTACACTCTCTGACGAAAGCAATTCCTCATGTGCGGCATTATTGGCATCGTTGGCAAAGACCCCGTGGCAGAGCGGTTGGTCGATGGGCTGCGGCGGATGGAATATCGCGGCTATGACAGCGCCGGGGTCTGCACGATCTCTGGCAGAGAGCTGATCCGCCGCCGCGCTCCGGGCAAATTGCAGGGGCTGGTCACCGAACTCGCCCGCGATCCGGCGCCCGGCACCACCGGGATCGCCCACACCCGCTGGGCCACCCACGGCGCACCGACGGCGGCCAATGCCCACCCCCATGCCACGCAAGTGCTGGCGCTGGTCCACAACGGGATCATCGAGAATTTCAAACAGCTGCGTGAAGCCCTGACCAAACGGGGCCGCACCTTTGAAAGCGATACCGATACCGAAGTGGTCGCGCATCTGGTGTCCGAACTGGTTGAAGCGGGATCGAGCCCCGAGGACGCGGTGAAAGCGGTGCTGCCGCAGCTGCGCGGGGCCTTTGCGCTAGCGATCGCGTTCAAGGACTATCCCGATATGCTGATCGGTGCGCGGCTCGGCTCGCCGTTGGTGGTCGGTTACGGCGATGGCGAGACCTACCTCGGGTCGGACGCGCTGGCGCTGGCGCCGCTGACGCAAAAGATCGCCTATCTGGATGAAGGCGACTGGGTGGTAGTCACTCGCGGCGGCGCGCAGGTGTTTGACAAGGACAACCAGCTGGTCACGCGTGAGATCACCACCTCGGGCGCTTCGGCGGCAGAGATCGAGAAGGGCAATTACCGCCACTTCATGCAGAAAGAGATCTTCGAGCAGCCGACCGTGGTTGCCCAGACACTGCGCAGCTATATCCGCCAGGTCGATCAGACCGTGGCACTGCCGCAGTTCGATTTTGACCTGTCGAGCATTAACCGGGTCACCATCGTCGCCTGCGGAACCAGCTATTACGCCGGGATGGTCGCCAAATACTGGTTCGAGCAGTTCGCCCGGTTGCCGGCCGACATCGATTTTGCCAGCGAGTTCCGTTACCGCGATCCAGTGCTGGAGCCGGGCGGACTGGCGCTGTTCATCTCGCAATCGGGTGAAACCGCCGATACCTTGGCCGCTCTGCGGCACTGCAAGGAAAACGGCCAGACCATCGCGGTGGTGGTCAACGTGCCGACCAGCTCGATGGCGCGTGAGGCTGATCTGCTGCTGCCGACCCATGCAGGGCCCGAAATCGGCGTCGCCTCGACCAAGGCCTTTACCTGCCAACTGGCGGTCCTCGCCGCGCTCGCCGCGCATATGGCGGTGAAGCGCGGGTTCATGGACCGGGCGGAGGAGACCGAGGTGGTCAAGCACCTGCTCGAAGCCCCGGCCAGCCTCAACGCCGCGCTGGCCCATGACGATGAAATCGCCGCGATGGCGCACCACATCGCCCCAGCTCGCGACGTACTCTATCTGGGCCGCGGACAGGACTATCCGTTGGCGCTGGAAGGCGCGCTGAAACTCAAGGAAATCAGCTATATTCATGCCGAAGGTTATGCATCGGGTGAAATGAAGCACGGCCCGATCGCCTTGATCGACGAGTCGGTTCCGGTGATCGTCATCGCGCCGTCCGGCCCGCTGTTTGAAAAGACCGTCAGCAATATGCAGGAAGTCCGCGCGCGCGGCGGCAAGGTTGTCTTGATCTCCGACGCCGAGGGGATCGCCGAAGCTGGCGAGGGCTGCCTTGCCACGATCGAAATGCCAAAGGTCCACCCGCTGATCGCACCGTTGGTCTATGCCATTCCGGTGCAACTGCTGGCCTATCACGTCGCCTGCGTGAAGGGCACCGATGTTGACCAACCGCGCAATCTGGCCAAGTCGGTCACGGTCGAATGAGGCTGGAGGGCGGCTGCCATTGCCGGGCGGTGCGCTTTGCGATCTCCGTCAATCCGCCGCTTGAGCTGCTTGATTGCAACTGTTCGATCTGCTGCAAGACCGGCTTTCTGCACCTGATCGTGCCGCACTCGCGGTTCGAGCTGCTCAGCGGACAAGACAGCCTGCAATCCT
>VFKS01000419.1 GCA_009885425.1 Novosphingobium sp. | reverse complement strand
AGCGCGCGGCGCAGCAGGGTTTCGGAATCCCGATAACGCCCGATCCGTCCGGCCACTTCGGCCAGCATCCGGATCGCGGCGACTTCGAACGGGCGTTCCTTCAGATGTTCGCGCAGCAGAAATTCGGCGCGCGGAATGTCATTGTCATTCATCGCCACCGCCGCCTCAACGAGCCGCGCAGGGTATTGACCGAGGCGTGAGAGCCAGCTGGTGGTGGTAACGTTTGCCATAAATCGCGTCCTAGCCCGATTTGCCCGCCGAATGCCAGTGGTGCGGTTTTGCTGGCATTGCCCGATGAAACATGGTCCTTTTTCGCCAGCACGGGGGAACGGCGAAATGACCACACCAGCACAGCAACGCCCGTTCGGCATCTGGACCGCCTCTGCGCTGGTAGTTGGCGGAATGATCGGCGCGGGCATCTATGTCCAGCCGGCGCAACTCGCCCCTTATGGTTGGACCGGCGCGCTTGCATGGCTGGTCGCCATCCCCGGCGCGATGCTGTTGGCTTACGTCCTCACCAAATTGACCCAAGCCCGCCCGCAAGCCACCGGAATTGTTGAGATCGTCGGCGACACGCTGGGCCCTTTGCCGGGCGTTCTGGTGGGCTGGTCCTATTGGATTGCGGTCCTATCGGCTAACGCGATCATTGCCGTGACGGCGGTCCGCTATGCTGCCAGCTTCATTCCGGCGCTGACATCGTCCGCGCTGGCAACGGCGCTGGCATCGACCGCGTTGGTCTGGGCGTTAACTGCGCTCAACCTTGGCGGAGCGCGCGGGGCTGGCCGGTTTCAGGTGGCAACGACTGTCCTCAAACTGCTGCCGCTGGCTGCTGTGGTTTTGATCCTGATCGGCCTTGCAGCGTTCGAGCCTGCCCGCTTCATCGCAAACGAGCAGCCGCCATTTGCAGCTGACCAGTTCACCACCGCGCTGACCCTGGCGTTCTTTCCGATGATCGGGTTCGAGGCGGCTTCATTGGCTGCAGAGCGAGTCCAAAACCCGGCCCGCAACGTGATGCGGGCGACCTTGTGGGGGGCAGCCTTCACCGGACTGTTCTACGTGATCATCAGCAACGGAATCGTCTTCGCTTTACCACCCGCTCAGGTCGCGGCCTCCGATGCGCCGATCGCGATGTTTGTCGAGAGCTACTGGGGCGTGGGTGCCAGTCTGATTGTCGCTGCTTTTGCCTCGATCTCGGCGATTGGCTGCCTCAACGGCTGGGTGCTGATGCAAGGCGAACTGCCGCTCGGCATGGCCCGCGCTGGCCTGCTGCCGCGCTTTCTGTCCCGCACCAGCCCGCGTGACGTGCCCACCGCCGCCATCCTGCTTGGCAGTGTCTTTATCAGCGTGCTGATCTTGTCTGGCGCGATCCCCGGGTTAACCGGCGTGCTGACCTTCATGCTCCAGCTGACAACGGCTGCCACCTTGTGGTTCTATGCCAGCGCCTGCGTGGTTGCGATCCGGCTCGGGTTGGTCCGACCGCTGGCCTGGATCGGGCTGGCGGTTTCAGCGTGGGTGCTGTGGGGCTGCGGCACGGAAGCGGTGCTGCTCAGCATCGGCCTGATGCTGACAGCGGTTCCACTTTACTACTTCGCCAGCCGCACCGTCAGCTCCGCAAAATCTTCCTGAGCAGCGGCCGGTCGGCCAGAATGGCGTGGGCCGCGTTGTGGCCCGGTGCGCCGGTCACGCCGCCGCCCGGATGGGTGCCCGCACCGCACATATAGAGCCCCTTGATCGGCCCGCGATAGTCGCCGTGGCCGAGCACCGGACGCGCCGCCCACAGCTGGTCCAGCCCCATTGTCCCGTGCATGATATCGCCGCCGATCAGCCCAAACTTGCGCTCCAGATCGAGCGGTGAGTGGATCTGCGTGGCAATTACGCTGGCTTTGAAATTGGGCGCATGATCGTTGACTGTGTTGATGATCAGATCGGCCACTTCGCCGCGGTGCTTGTCCCAATCAACCGCCGGATCGAACTGCTGGCAGAACAGGCTGGCGACGTGCTGGCCCGGAGGCGCGAGGCTGTCATCGACGGTTGAAGGGATCTTGATCTCGACAATCGGCTTCTTCGACCAGCCATGCTGCTGTGCATCGATGAAGGCCTGATCCATATAATCCATCCCCGGCGCGATGATGATCCCGGCGGTGTGGTGTTCGGCCTGTTCCTTGCCCGGCAGCACGCTGAAGCTGGGCAGTTCGGAAAGTGCAACGTTCATCCGGAAGGTGCCGGAACAGGTCTTGAAACCCTTGATCCGCTTTTTGAAGTCATCGTCCAGATCGCTGGGATCAACCAGCTGGCGATAGAGCAGCGCCGGGCCAGCGTTGGAGGCGACCACGCTGGCGGCGATCTCTTCACCGCTTTCCAGCTTCACGCCGGTCACTTTGCCACCATCGACCAGCACCTGCGCCACCGGCGCCTCAAGACTGATCTCGACCCCGGCCAGTTCGCAAGCCTTGGCCATCGCCTGCGTAATCGCTCCCATCCCGCCAACTGCGTGGCCCCATGCGCCAAGCTTGCCGTTTACTTCGCCGAACACATGGTGGAGCAGGACATAGGCCGAACCGGGGGTCGAAACCCCGGCGTAGTTGCCTACCACCGCATCGAACGCAAAGGCGCTCTGCACCCGGTCGTCCTCAAACCAGCCATCGAGGAAGCCGCGGGCCGATTTGGTGAAAATATCGAGCAGATCGCGCTGAACCGCCAGATCGAGCTTGGCCATGGGCCAGCCCTGCTGCGCGGCAGCCAGCAGCGAAGATAGCCCACCGCCAACATTGGGCGGGATTTGCAAGCTAAGATCGCGCAGGACATTGGCGACCTTTTCCAGCGCGGCATCGTATTTGGGATAGGCTTCGGCGTCCTTTTTGGAGAACCGGGCAAATTCTGCCTCAGTCCGCCCGGCCCCGCCGCCCAGCTTCAGATAGTCGTCTTCGAACGGGAAGAAGTTGCTGATCGTCCGTTCGATCACGCGGTAGCCGTGATCGTGCAGCTTCATATCCGCGATCACTTTGGGCCGCAGCAGACTGACGGTGTAGCTGGCGGTCGAATTGCGGAAACCGGGATGAAACTCTTCGGTCACAGCCGCCCCGCCCACGATATGCCGCCGCTCCAGCACCCGCACCCGCATCCCCGCCTTAGCGAGATAGAACGCGCAGGTAAGGCCGTTGTGGCCCCCGCCGATGATCAGGGCGTCGTAGGTTTTGGTCATGGCTTGCTCCAGCCCGGTGCGGGCGCGAAGGGTTGGCGGGCCTCTGGAATCAAGGCGCGGATTTTCTTGGCGAAGCTGCGCAGGCAAACTTCGCTGGTTGCGATCGGCCCGGTGCCATAGCTTTTGCTGGCCATGCCTTGCTGGACCCGGCCGATCAGCCAGGTATCCTCGGCATTGACCACGCGGTTGATCCGCCAGTTGGCATAGCGCACCAGCTTCATCTCGCGGCGGCTGTCGGGCAGGACATAGGCCACTTCGCGCAGCAGGCATTCGGT
>VFKS01000081.1 GCA_009885425.1 Novosphingobium sp. | reverse complement strand
CCGTGACCAGCACATCGCTATCGACCAGCGCAAATCGCAGGTCGTCCGGCTCATTCTGCAATGCGGTCAGGATATCGAAGAAATAGAGCACATTGCCCCACGACGCCAAACGGCCTTCGGGCAGCCGGGCGGTCAAGGGCACCAAATGCAGCTCCACCCCGTACCGGGTCAGCACTGCGGTCAGATCGACCCCGTCCACTATCGGCGGGCGGACATTGCAGAACAGCGCCAGCCGCTGCTGAGGATTGGTAATCCGGGCAGAGGCGAACAGCGCCACGAGGCAGCGCCAATACACCGCCTGCACTTTCGGGCTGGCCGAGTTGCCGCCGGCTGAAGGGAAGGTCGTCCCCTGATCCGGAGCATCGACCACAAAGCCGGTTGCGAGCAGGGTGGGCGGGTTCATCGCGCCGACAGGTCTTCTACAGCGGCAAAGACATTGCCCTCGCAAGGACCATTCTGCGGCACGAAGCGCCCGTGTTCGAGCATCCAGAACCGGTAGCCAAAACTGCCAAGGAAAGCGAAAACATCGACTGGGCTCTGACCTTGGCGGGCAAGTGCATCGGCGGAAACTTCGAACATGATCGCCGGGTGGCGGGCTTCCAGAATCGGCCGGGCGCCTTCGAGCGCAGCCACTTCATAGCCCTCGACATCGATCTTGATGAAGCTGACCCGCGCAGCATCCTCCGCCGGAATCTGATCCGCTACCCGTACTGCCGGAACTTCTTCGGCCGCGATGCCCGCGCCGCCACCAACCGAGAAGGTCACTGGGGCATCGCCGATATGAAACAGCTGCAACACAGCGGGCCTGTCACTGGCCGCAACCCGGTGCACGGCAATTTGGTTTTCGAGCCGGTTGAGCGCAACATTGGCGGTGATCTGTTCGAACGAGAACCGGCCCGGTTCAAAGCTGTGAACCTTGCCGTTTGGCCCCGCATAGTGCGCCATGAACAGTGCAAAAATCCCGAAACTGCCGCCAATGTCGAGCACTACGCTGCCCGGCTCGATCAGCCGCCCTACGCCCAGCAATTCGGGCTCATAGTGATCGCGTTTGATATAGATCGAGGTTGAGCCAAAGCTGTGCAGCTTGGGCACCAGTTGCATTTTCAAGCCGCCGGTAGCGAACCGGGCCACGGTCGGCCGCTTGATGGCGCAGGCCAGCAACCAGCGCGGCCACCGTGCCAGCGAAGCAACAGGCCGCTCGGGGTCGATCGCATTCTGCCAAAAGCGCCTTCGCCAAGCCGCGAGGTTCATGTCGGTTTCACCTAGAATGGGGCCTTGAGCCTAGCGCGGCGCGCTGCCAAATCAAATGCTTAGCGGGTCGGAACCGGGGTATCGCCCGAATAGTCATAGAAGCCCCGACCGGCCTTGCGGCCAAGCCAGCCCGCTTCGACATATTTCACCAAGAGCGGGGCCGGGCGATATTTGCTGTCGCCAGTGGTATTGTAGAGCACTCGGACGATATCAAGACAGGTATCCAGACCCACGAAATCGGCCAGCTCCAGCGGACCCATCGGGTGGTTGAGACCGAGCCGGCAGCCCTTGTCGATATCGGCGATATTGGCGGTGCCCTGGCCCAGCACGAACACTGCTTCGTTGATCATCGGCAGCAGGATCCGGTTGACCACAAAGCCCGGTTCGTCTTCGGCCATCACCACCTGCTTGCCCAGACTCTCGGCAAAGGCGCGGGTGCGGGCGACGGTTTCCTTGGCGGTGGCAAGGCCGGGAATCACTTCGATCAGCCCCATGACCGGGACTGGATTGAAAAAGTGCAGGCCGATAAACCGCTTGGGGTCGGGTGAGCTGGTCGCCATCCGGGTGATCGGGATTGAGCTGGTGTTAGAGGCGAGGATCGCATCTTCGCGCAGCACTTTGCCGACCGCTTCGAAGATCTTGCGCTTGATCTCTTCCTTTTCGGTCGCCGCCTCGATGATCAGATCGGCCTGCGCCATCGGGGCATAGTCACCCACCGGCGTGATCCGGGCGAGTGCGGCTTCGGCTTCACTGGCGGTGATCTTGTCGCGGCTGACCAGCCGGGTAAGGGCCTTGTCGATCCCGGATTTGGCCTTTTCAGCCAGAGCAATGTCGATATCGCAGAGCAGCACCTTGATACCGTTCTGCGCGACCGTCTGGGCAATGCCCGAGCCCATCTGGCCCGCCCCGATAATCCCGACGATCCGCATTGGTCCAACCCCTTCGCACTTGCAGCAAGGGCGGCTGATTAGCGGCGAATTGGCGGGAATGCTAGCGGTTCTTGCCCGGCACCCACAGCACATCGCCGCTGCCCGCCGCATTGATCGCGCGGGTCAGGACGAACAGGTAGTCGGACAGCCGATTGACGTAAGCCAAGGCGGCGGGATTGACCGGTTCGGCCTCGCCCAGCGCGGTCATCGCTCGTTCGGCCCGGCGCACCGAGGCGCGGGCAATATGGGTCCGGGCCGCGCCTTCAGAGCCGCCGGGCAGGATGAAGCTGGTCAGCGGCGCGAGGTGTTCGTTGAGCGCGTCGATCTGCTGCTCGATCCATGTCGCCTGCCCCGGAACGATCCGCAGGACCATCTCGGAAGGGCTGAAGTCCGTGCCTGGCGTCGCCAGATCGGCCCCCAGATCGAACAAATCGTTCTGGATTCGCACGAGTACGTCAAAATGCACCTGAAATTGGTCAAGCGACACCAAGGCGAAGCCTATGGCGCTGTTGGCCTCGTCAATCGCGCCGATTGCTTCCATCCGTGCGGCGTGTTTGGCCACCCGGCTGCCATCGACCAGACCGGTCGTGCCATCGTCCCCGGTGCGGGTGTAGATCTTGTTGAGTTTGACCACGAACCCGATCCTACTTCCGGCTGGCCATCATCATCAGCACTACGACCATGATCGTCGCGCCCTGGAACAGCACCCGGCGAAACATCATTTTGGTTTGCAGCAGCTGCATTTCGCTCGGGCCGGCGCTTTCGGGTTGGTCGAGATCGCGGCGGGTGCTTTGCATGAATGCCACAATCCCGCGGATCAGCGAGAACAGTGTAAGCCCCATCAGGGCGGCGATTACGATGATGAAAATCCAAGTCATGTACTGTTTCCTACTCGCTGCGATAGACGAAGGCCAGCCGGGAACTCTCCCGCCCTTAGCCGTTCAGCCAGTGCCACTCCGTCTTCCCCGGCCCCGCGCACGTCCATCAGCGCGGGCGAGCCGCGCCGCTTGGCCAATTTGCGCCCATCGGGTTCGGTCAGCAAGCCATGATGGTGCCAGCGCGGCACTGGCATATCGAGTAGGGCCTGCAGCAGCCGGTGGATATGTGTCGAAAGGAACAGGTCGGCGCCGCGCGTGACCAAGGTGATGCCCTGCGCGGCATCGTCAATCGTTGCGGCGAGGTGATAGCTCGCCGGCGCCTCTTTGCGCAGCAGCACCACATCGCCAAACGGCACGGGTTCGGCCTGTTGGAGACCGGCCAGCGCATCCTCCCAGACCAATGGCCCGGCCAACGCTGATGCCTTGGCCATGTCGAGCCGCCAGGCTGCTCCCGCCGGATCGGCACTGCGCCTGCGGCAAGTGCCCGGATAGACCGGCCCATCGGGACCCACAGCGCGGCTTGCGGCCAAGACTTCGGCCCGGGTACAATGGCACGGATAAAGCAGCCCCATCGCCTTCAGCCGCTCGCCCGCCTCGGCATAAGCGGTAAGGCGGCTCGACTGGCGCAGCACGGGCCCATCCCAGCTGAGCCCCAGCCAAGCCAGATCAGCCAGCATATCGTCGGCCAGTTCCGCCCGGCTGCGGGTGCCGTCGATATCCTCGATCCGCACCAGAAATTCGCCGCCGTGTGATCCAGCAAGCCCCCGGGCCAGATCATGCGCAACGATCGCCGCATAGGCGTGGCCCAGATGCAAATGGCCATTTGGGCTGGGGGCAAAGCGGGTGCGGACTGTCACATTTGCGCTTGTCCTGTGGATTGCGGGTTGTGGCAAGTCTTGACGGAGCCGCTCCGCCCATGTTCATTGGCGCGATGATCTGTAGCCAAATCGTCATTTCAGCAAGTTATCGGAGGCCATGCTCAAGGCGGAGCTGATTGAGCGCGCGGCCCGGTTCCGCAGCGCAGAGGGAGATCCCTCAAGGGCCCTGTCCGATTGTCCGGCGCTTGTGCTCAATGCCGATTACACCCCGCTCAGCTATTACCCGCTCAGCTTGTGGCCTTGGCAAACCGCGATCAAGGCGGTGTTTCTGGAGCGAGTCGATATCGTCGCCAGCTATGCCCGCGAAGTGCACAGCCCATCGTGGACCATGCCGATCCCCAGCGTGATCGCGCTGCGCCAGTATGTCCGGCCGAGCGAATTCCCCGCTTTCACCCGGTTCAACCTGTTCCTGCGCGACCGGTTCTGCTGCCAGTACTGCGGTAGCCCGCAACAGCTGACTTTCGATCACGTCGTCCCGCGGCGGCTGGGCGGGCGCACATCTTGGGAAAACGTTGCCACTGCCTGCGCGCCGTGCAACCTCAAGAAGGGCGGACGCACCCCGGCACAGGCCAAGATGCCACTGCTGGTCCCCCCGATCCGCCCGACCAACTGGCAATTGCAGGAACGCGGCAAGGGCTTTCCGCCGGGCTACCTGCATGAAACGTGGCGCGATTGGCTCTATTGGGACATCGAGTTGGAGGCTTGAGCGGGCGACAGCCCCACTCAACCCGCCGAATCGCCGTCCTTCTTCAAATCATCCCGGTCCGCATCGCCGCGCGCCAGCAGGCGTTCGAGCGGGTGGGCGAAGATGATCAGCATCATCGCGCCTGCGATCGGGAGGGTGGCGGTCAGCAGGAAGTACTTGGTTGGCCCCAGCGGCTCGTAAAACCGGCCGAGCCAGCCAAGCAGGAAGAACCCCAGCGCGCCCGATAGCGAATAGAGCGCAAACATCATCCCGTTGACCGATCCCGGCGCATAGCGCGCGATCAGCGCGCGGGCTGGTGGGTCGTTCCAGCCATAGGAGAAGGCGAGCACGAGGTAGAACAACAGCCAGCCGTAGATCGGCACCTGCGCCATCAACGAGAAGGCGGCGATCAGCAGGAACGAAGCGGCCGCGATCAAATTGGCGATACCGATCTTGCGGATGTCGTGGGGTTCGTTGCCTTTTTCGGCCAGCTTTGCCCAGATCGAGTTGGCGACGAATATCCCGGCGATTGTCAGGATGCCATCGGCGGTCAGGGCCCAGGTTACCGGGATTTCGAACCCGCCAACCTTGCGGTCCACCGCCGTATCGGCCCACAGCACCATGATCCCATAGGCCTGCTGAACCGCGGCGAAGAAAAACAGTTTGGGAATGTACAGCAGGATCAGCCCGCCCACTGATTGCCACTGCCGCTTGGTCAGCGGCGGGCGTTTGACCCCTTGCGCAATCACATCGACCGGAAAATGGCGCCGCCCGGAAAGGTATGAGGCCAGTCCGATCAGCATCCCGATCCCAGCCGCACCGAAGCCCCAGTGCCAGCCAACCCGCTCACCCAGCGTTCCCGAAATCAGCGGCGCGGCCAGCGCGCCGACGTTGACGGCCATCAGGTAAATGCCGAAAGCGCGGGTCCGGCGGGTATCATCGGGGGCATAAAGCCCGCCGATTTGTGCGGCAAGGTTGCTGATGAACAGACCCCCGCCAATGATCAGCAGCAGCAGCGCCAACAGGAAAGCCTGCTCGATCGCCATGGTCAAATGGCCCGCGCTCATCAACAAAGCGCCCATCGTCACGGTCTTGGTCCGGCCCAGAACCCGGTCGCCCAGCCACGCCCCGATCAGCGGGGTGACCAGGATAAAGCCCGAATAGAGCCCGAAAGTCTGCGCCGCCAACGCCAGATTTGTCATCGGCCCGAAGATCCCTTCGAGCACGCTGCGATAGATCCCGATCCCGGCGACTTTGCCCTCATTTTCGGGCAGCAGCAGGTACTTGGCCATGTACAGCATCAGCAATGACTGCATCGAGTAAAAGCTGAATCGCTCCCACATCTCGGTCCCGGCCAGAAAGCCGAGCCCGCGCGGATGGCCAAAGAACCCGCGATCAAGCGTCGCGCCAGAGCCATCGGCAATCGGAACAGTATCGCCATGCACACCGGCGGCGGCTTCGTTGATGGTCATCCAAGTGGTCCCCTGCGACATCCCAAGGCGCGGTCGCTGGCCGGACGCTAACAGCCGCTGACAATTTCACAATGCAATTTGAAAATCCGGCTGACCCGGCCTGTTACGGTATGCTCATTTCGCTGCCGTGGCGGGCCGAGTCAGACGGGGTACGAAAGCGAACGGCTTGATCCCGAGGCGGGGATAGATCTGGTCAGGGAAATAGACCGTGCCATCCTTGACCACCATGGCGACCTTCTTGATTTCGCGAAGGTCCGCTGTCGGATCTCCGGGGACCAGGAAGAAGTCCGCCATCTTGCCGCGCGCGATGCTGCCCAACTGCTGGTCCTGCCCCATATAGCGGGCCATGTCCCAGGTGCCGCGACGCAAAACCTGGGCCGGGCTCATCCCCAGTTTCCCGAACAGTTCCAGCTCGCGGTGATAGGTGAAACCGCCGCCCAGATCGGTGCCCGGGATCAGCATGATCCCGCGACGGTGCATTTCGGTCAGAGTCTCGATGATCTTGCCATAGGCTGCAACATATTCGGCCCGCTGCTTGGGCGTATCTGCCCCGAACAGGGCCTGCTTCAACTGGCGCTGTTCGGCCGGGGGCAT
>VFKS01000017.1 GCA_009885425.1 Novosphingobium sp. | reverse complement strand
CGTCGCAACTTGACAGGTCAGATAGTCGCTTTCCCCGGACAGACTCATCCTACGGTTTCTGTGACGGGTATGCCGAGCGCGGTGAAGCCGTTCAGGATGGCCCCGCGGACCTGGAACTCGGCGACCTGACGGTCGAAGTCCCGCGCCATGAGGCGCTGACCCAGCAGTTTGACACAGTGCATCTTTGTTTCGACGCGGCTCCGGCGGTGATAGCCGCTCCATCGTCGCCAGATGGTTCGACCGAAGCGGCGTGATGCGCGCAGGGCTTCGTTGCGGGCGATTGCACCTGGGGTATCGGGCTTCCAGGGCTTGGCGTTCTTGCGGGGCGGAATGATCGCGGCGGCACCTCGGGCAGCGATGGCATCGTGGCACTTGCGGGTGTCGAAGGCACCATCGGCAGTGACGCTGGCGATCTCTTGATCGGGCGGGATCTGGTCGAGCAGTTCTGGCAGCATGGGCGCGTCGCCCACGTCGCTGGTCGTGAACTCGGCCGCCCGGATTTCCAGCGTTTGCTCGTCAATTCCGATGTGGATCTTGCGCCAGACACGGCGCTTCGTGCCGCCGTGCTTGCGGGCATTCCACTCCCCTTCGCCCTCGACCTTGATGCCTGTGCTGTCAATCAACAAGTGCAACGGGCCCTGCGACCCGCGGTAGGGGATGTTGACCTTCAGGCCCTTCTGACGGCGGCTGAGGGTGCTGAAGTTCGGAACCGCCCAGTCCAGATCGATCAGTTGCAGCAGGCTCTCGACGAACCCGGTCGTCTGGCGAAGCGCCATGCCGAAAAGCACCTTCATCGTCAGGCAGGTCTGGATCGCCGCATCGCTGTAGTCGGGCTGTCGGCCGCGTTTGCCAGTCGGCGCGGCTTCCCAGGTCATGGCGGGATCGAACCAGATCGTCAGCGAGCCACGGCGCTTCAGCGCTTCATTGTAGGCGGGCCAGTTCCTGGTCTTGTAGGCGGGGGGTGTAGGTTTGCTCATACCGTCCAGCTACCACACTGGATTCACGAGATGAATCCCTCACAGGATTTGTGCAACAGAGCCCATGCG
>VFKS01000173.1 GCA_009885425.1 Novosphingobium sp. | reverse complement strand
GGGCCATGGCGAAACAGCCCGGGCAGTTCCTCGGCCAGCTCTGTCTCGACATGATCGATCCACTGGAGCGGCGCGCCGCGCAGGCTTTCCACCCGCACCACCTTGAGCGGCAGAAGTGCTTGCAGTGGACCCGGTGCCAGGTTGGGCGGAATCGCGAAATCGGCGGTCTTGCTCCCACTGCGCGGGCCGATCAGCACCGGACAGGTCAGCGCCGCCAGCCGCTCGGTTAGCCCATCGGGCACGATTGGCTGGCACGGCAGCACCACCATGGCGTAACCGGTCAGGTCCGCATTTGGCGGCACGATATCGACGTCCAGCCCGGCCCGGCGCAGCGCACTGTAATATTCGAACGCAACCCGCAGCGCCGAAAAGCCCTGTCCCTGCGGCATGATGTCAGTCACCCAGGCGCTGGTGTAGTCGAACACCAACGCGACCTGTTTCGCGCGGTGACCTGCAGCGGGAAGCGCAGCAATTTCAGATGCCACAGCCCGCGCTTCGTGCGCGCCGATGTCATCCACGCTATCGGGCCGGAGCAGCCCGGCATGCATCTGTTCCTGCGCGAACGGGACCTGGCGCCAGCGGAAATAGCACAGCAGTTCTGCCCCATGCGCCATCGCCTCCAGCGTCCACAGCCGGACCATACCCGGCAGCGGCGCCGGGTTATAACGCGCCCAGTTGACCGGTCCGGGCTGCTGTTCCAGCACCCACCAGCGCCCATCGGCCTTGCAGCCGCGATAGAGATCGTGGTGGAACGCGGCGATATCGGGGTGGCCCTGACGCTGGTAGGCCAGCTTCTCCTCGGCCGAGAACCAGAACTGTTCAAGGAAGCCCAGTGGGTAGGAATCCCAGCCCGCCACATCCAGATCCGCAGAGACCGCGTGATGATCGAACTGGGTGAAGAACCCCATGAAATTGTGCACCACATCACGCCCCGGCGAATGGCGCCGCAGGATTTCCACCTGCCGCCGGTTGAAGTGCACGACCTGATCCGAGGAGAACCGCCGGAAATCCAGCTCATGCGCTGGATTTGGAACGGTCACGGTCAGGTTGGGCAGCTCGATCTCGGCAAAATCGTGGTATTCCATTGACCAGAACACATTGCCCCAAGCCGTGTTGAGCGCGGCGACATCGCCATACTTGTCTGCCAGCCAGACGCGGAAGGCATCGCGCGCTGCCGGGGACCAGCTGATCGCGGTATCGTGGCAGCCGTATTCGTTGTCGGTCTGCCAGGCGACTACGGCGGGATGCGCGCCATAACGCTCAGCCATTGCGGCCACGATCCGGTCGCACTGCACGGCGTAGCCCGCGTGGCTGAAGCAATAGTGCCGCCGCGATCCGAACCCGCGCGGACGCCCGTGTTGGTCATGGGCCAGCATATCCGGCATCTGCTCAACCAGCCATTTGGGAGGGGTCGCGGTTGGCGTGCCGAGGATCACGCCAAGACCCTCCGCATGCAGCGTCTCAATCGCCCGGTCGAGCCAGGCCCAATCGAAGCGCCCCGGCGCGGGCTCGATCCGGCTCCAGGCGAATTCACCGATCCGCACGCGGGAAAGACCGATTTCGGCCATCCGGCGGGCATCGTCAGCCCAGCGGCTTTCCGGCCAGTGTTCGGGATAATAGCAAACGCCGAGTTTCATGGCTGGCTTCTTGCCGCCGTTTCGCGCAAGTTACAACGGCCTGACCCGCTTACGCAAATGCGGGCAGAGCAATGGGGGATAGAGATGCTGGTCCAAATGCTGGTGGCGCTGCTGATTACCGCGCTGATCGGGTACGCCACCTGGCGCAAGGTCAAGAGCGCACCGGCATCGCACGATGGATCGGGCAAGGACGTGTTCCTGGCCGGCGGCGGGCTGACCTGGCTCTATGTCGCGGGCTCGATCACGCTCACCAACCTCTCGACCGAGCAACTGGTCGGGATGAACGGCAACCAGATGCTGCTTCTGGCGTGGTGGGAGCTGGCGGGCTTTATCGGCCTGCTGATCCTGGCCTTCGTATTCGTGCCGATCTATTACAAGCACCAGTGCACCACGGTGACCGAACTGTTAGGGCGGCGCTATCAGGGCGGCTCTGTACGGATCGTGGTCGGGGCGATTTTCTTTTTTGGCGCCGTCCTCATCTACATCCCCGCCGCGCTTTATTCCGGCAGTCTGTTTCTCAAGTCCATGCTGGGATTCGAAGGCTCGCTGTTGGTCTTTGCGATCCCGATGGCGTTGATTGCTGCGCTCTATACCATCCTTGGCGGTCTGCGAGCGGTTGCAGTGATGGACACATTTTCGGGGATCGGGGTGCTGGCAGTCGCGTTGTTGGTGGTCGTGCTGGCATTGAATGCGATTGGTTGGGACTTTAGTGGAATTCCGCCCGAACGGCTGACTATGGTGGGATCGACCAGCTCGCCAATCCCGTTCCACACGTTGTTTACAGGCATGCTGTTCATCCAGATTTTCTATTGGTCAACCAACCAGATCATCACCCAAAAAGCCATGACCGCGCCGACCGTGCGAGAGGCGCAGAAGGGCGTGCTGGCGGCAGCTGGAGTGCGGATCCTGATCGTGCCACTAATCGTCGTGGTGCCGGGCGTTGTCGCTTACAAGTTGTTTGGAGACCTTGGCGATGCGACCTACGGCCGGATTGTCGCGCATGTCCTGCCGGGCTGGCTGTCGGGTGCCTTTGCGGCGATGATGGCGGCGGCAGTGATCGCCCATACCGCAGCGATCCTTAACGGTGCAGTCGCACTGTATGCGATTGATTTCCATGATCGCTATGTCGCCCCGGTGAAGAACTATTGGCGGCTTTCGGCCTTTGTATCGGCAGTAATCATGGTGGTCGGGATTGCAATCGTGCCCGTGTTCGCGAATGCGGAAAGCATCATCAACCTCCTCCAGCAACTTAACGGTCTCGCATCAATGCCGATCCT
>VFKS01000340.1 GCA_009885425.1 Novosphingobium sp. | reverse complement strand
CGCCGCCTGCGCGCGGTCCACGGCCGGATCGCGGATCGGCTCGCACGGGGCGGGCTGCCGCTCTATGCCCAGCACGTCGATCCGATCGATACCGGCACGCTGGTCGATATTTTCCGCGATGATCCGCGCGCCAGCCTGCTTGGCACCGATGCTTTGCGCGATGGGGTCGATGTTCCCGGCCACTCGCTGCGGCTGGTGGTGATGGAGCAGGTGCCCTGGCCCAAGCCTTCGATCCTGCACCGGGCGCGGCGGCTGGCTGGCGGCGGCAGCGCATTCGATGACCGGATCATCCGCGCCCGGCTGGCGCAGGCGTTCGGGCGGCTGATCCGCAGCAAGGACGACCATGGCACATTCGTGGTGCTGTCCGCAGCCTTTCCCAGCCGGCTGTTGTCGGCCTTTCCGCCGGGAACCAGCGTCACACGCCTGACACTCGATGAGGCTTTACATCGCGTCGCTGCCGGTGTTTCAGGACAGCCCGCAACCAGCGAGACGCAAACGTGAAAATTTTGGGCCTGTTCCGCCACGCCAAATCCGATTGGCAAGATCCGCGGGCGCGCGATTTTGACCGTCCGCTCAACGATCGGGGGCGCAAGGGCGCTGCGGTAATGGGGCGTCACATCCGCGATCACGGCGCGGCCTGGGACCGGACCATCTCCTCCCCCGCAATCCGCTGCGCCGAAACGATCGAGATCGCTTGCGAAGCAGCGGGCCGCCCGGTGGCGGTCAATTGGGACCGGCGGATCTACCTCGCCAGCAGCGCAACCCTGATCGATGTTCTGCGCGAAACCGAGGGTGATCCGCGGTCAGTGCTGATGGTCGGGCACAACCCTGGCCTCGAAGACCTGATTTTCGATCTGGTTCCCGATGACGGCACCAGCCCTTTGCGCGATCTGGTCGAGGTGAAATTTCCGACCGCCACTTTCGCAGTGCTGGAGCTGAATATCGAGCGGTGGGCCGATCTGGCCGAACGCTGCGGCAAGCTGGTCCATCTTACCCGCCCGCGCGATGTTGATCCCGCATTGGGACCGGGATCAGCCTAACTTTCCGACAGTTTCAGCACGTAATCCCACTCGGCCGGCTTGACCGCAGAAACCGAGAGGCGGAACTTGGTCAGCAAATCCATGTCGGCCAGCGCCGGATCGGCCTTGATCTCTTTCAGCGTGACCGCCCGGGCAAGCTTGCGTACCGGCTTGAGCTTAACCGCCGACCAGCGCCCGGTATCGTCGGTCGGATCCGGAATGTTGGAAGCAGTAATCTCTGCAATTCCAACGATTTCCAGCCCAATGTTGGAGTGATAGAAGAACACCTGATCGCCCGGCTGCATCGCCCGAAGGTTGAGCCGCGCAGTGTAATTGCGAACCCCGTCCCAGGTCCCCTCACCCTCTGCCACCAGATCATCCCAGCTGTAGACATCGGGCTCGGATTTCATCAGCCAACAGGATTTGATTTTGGTCATGCTAGAACTCTTTGATAGGGCTATGAAGCGCCATTGCCTTAGAATTCCGAAAGCGTCCACCTATGTCCCAGACTTCGATCCCCGTCCTCTCGCTGACCATGCCAAAAGCCGAATTTGCCCAGGCCATCGGAGAGAGTTTTCGGACCTTTGGTTTTGCCATGGTTAAGGACTTCCCGATTGATCGCGCATTGATTGACCGGGCCGAGGAACTTTCGAAGGTGTTCTTCGCGCTGCCCGACGCGGAAAAGCGCAGCTATCACAACCCGGCGATTTCCGGTGCGCGCGGTTACACCCCGTTCGGAGTCGAAATCGCCAAGGATGCCAAGACCCATGACCTGAAGGAATTCTGGCACGTCGGCCGCGATTTACCCGAAGGCAGCCCGCTGGCCGATGCCTCGATGCCGCCCAACGTCTGGCCGGCCCGCCCGGAAGGGTTCCAGGAGCTTTTTACCGAACTCTACCGCCAATACGATGCCACCGGCGCCATCATTCTCTCGGCCATCGCGCTTTATCTGGGGCTCGACGAGGACTGGTTCGACAGCCCGATCGAGGATGGCAATTCGGTGATGCGATTGTTGCACTATCCGCCGCTGAAAGGCATCGAGGGCGAGGCGATCCGCGCCGGGGCGCATGGCGATATCAACCTGATAACCCTGCTGCTCGGCGCCGAAGAGGCCGGGCTTGAATTGTTGTTCCAGGGCAAGGAATGGATGAACGCCTCGCCGCCCGAAGGCGCGATGGTGATCAACTGCGGCGATATGCTGGAACGGCTGACCAACCACTATCTGCCATCAACGATCCACCGGGTCCGCAACCCCAGCCCCGAACGCGCGGCGTTCAGCCGGTTCTCGATGCCATTCTTCCTGCACCTGCGCAGCGACGCGCAGATCAAGACGCTGGAGCAATGCATCACGCCTGAAAACCCCGATCGCTATCCACTGCCGATCACCGCCGACGAATTCCTGCAACAACGGCTGCGCGAAATTGGCCTGAAGAAATAGCGTGGGGCATCTGGTTAGAAGGTATAATTGACCTTAACCCAAATTTCAGGCGTTCCTGCGATAGTCGGTAGGTTATGTCTGAAGGGGCACCATCCACGCCGCACTTCGGTGCAGCCCACGGCCGCGCTGGACGCGGCCTGAACCCGCATCTCAATTCGGCCAGCAAGGATATCGTCGCGCTGGGCGTCGCCTTTGCCGCGATCATCATGTTTGTCGGCACTGGAAGCTCGGTGCTGGTCAGCATCGCCAAGTCGCTTAGCGGCCAAGGGGTCGGTCCGGATAAACTGCTGACCAATGCACTGCTGCTCAACATTGCGCTGATCATCTTTGGCTGGCGGCGCTATCGCGAACTGACCGGTGAAGTGGCAGAGCGTCGCAAGGCTGAGGAACAAGCCCGGTTTCTCGCTGAAGCCGATCCACTGACTGGATGCCTGAACCGGCGTTCGATCAACCAGGCCGCCGACTGCATGATTGCGCAAGCGTCTGAGCGCGGCGAAGCGATCGCTTTCATCATGCTGGATCTCGACAAGTTCAAGCAGATCAACGATTCGCATGGCCATGCTGCTGGTGATCGACTTTTGTGCGCAACCGCCAGTCGCCTCGCCGCCAATTTGCCTTCAAATGCCTTGATCGCCCGGATCGGCGGTGACGAATTTGCCTGCGTCGTACCGTTCGACCCTGCTCGTCCCGGCCAGATCGACCAGCTGATCGAAGGGCTGATCGCCGCGATTGCGAAGCCGGTTGACCATGTCGACGGAGAACTGGAAACCACGATTTCAGCCGGCGTGTTCCGGCGCGATCCTGGTAGTGCAGACGATACCCAGGCCGCGCTGCATCATGCCGATGTCGCGATGTATCAGGCCAAAAAGCGCGGGCGAAACCGCTATTGCTGGTTCGATCCGGCGATGGAAAGCGAGCTGAAATTTCGCGCCGAATTGGAATCGGGCATTCGCCGCGGGCTGCCCGCTGGCGAATTCGTGCCGTTCTATCAGAAACAGATCGACCTAGAGACGGGCGAAGTGGTCGGTTTCGAAATGCTGGCCCGGTGGCATTCGGAAAAGTTGGGTATGGTCAATCCCGAGATTTTTATTCCGGTCGCCGAAGACATCGGTCTGATTGCGCCAATCTCGGAAAGCCTGATCCGGCAAGCGTTGAAAGATGCCCGCAAGTGGAATCCCAAGCTGACCCTCTCGGTCAATATTTCACCGCTACAACTGCGCGACCCTTGGTTTGCGCAGAAGCTGCTCAAAATGCTGGTCGAAGCCAATTTCGCCCCCAGCCGCCTCGACATTGAGGTAACCGAAAGTTGCCTGCACGAGAACCTGGGAATGGTCCGTTCGCTGATCACCAGCTTGCAGAACCAGGGCGTCACAGTCAGCCTCGATGACTTCGGGACCGGCTACAGCTCCCTCTCACAGCTGCGATTGCTGCCGTTTGACCGGATCAAGATCGACCGCAGCTTTGTCGCCTCCGTGCTCGACAGCCCGGAAAGTGCCAGGATCATCGAATCGATCATTTCGCTTGGTGATGGCTTGGGCTTGCCGATGACCGCCGAAGGAATCGAAAGTCAGGAAGTGCTCGACCGGCTTCGTGAATTGGGCAACTTCAAAGGCCAAGGCTTCCTATATGGCAAGCCTCAAGACGCCGAAGTTACGGCGGCGGAGCTGGCGCAGCTTGATCTGCTGCTGGAACAGCCAGCAGTCGTTCCTGGCGCGGCCGATGCCATCGCAGCTGAACCACAGGTCCGCCGCGCCTAGACTGGACGGCTGACGGCCTAGCGCTTAAGGCGCTGACCATGCGCGTCCCCTTCATCAAGATGCATGGCCTCGGCAACGATTTCGTCGTGCTCGATGG
>VFKS01000402.1 GCA_009885425.1 Novosphingobium sp. | reverse complement strand
GGCAAAGTGCCCGAACCGCTGCTGCCGGTGATTGCGCAGGAAATGCCTTTGGTCCAGCGCCGCCTGATCGAGCCGATCCGTCACCGCAGCCTGCTTGATCAGGTGCTGGGTGATCTGACGCAGGATATGGCGCGGCTGCTCGAAGGGCAGGCCAAGGGTGCGCGGCGGCTCGATCTGGCGCTGTGGAAGGTCGATGGCGAAGTGCTGTCCCGCCGCCTTGAGCTCGCCGCCGCGAGCCGCGACGGCGCGCATATCGCGCGGTTGTTTGCGGGCAAGTTGGATGATCTCGACGCTGGGTTCGGGATCGAACTGGCGCGGCTGTCGACGCCGTGGTGCGAGCCGCTGGCGTTAAGTCAGGCCGATTTCGAAAAGGCTGCCGAAGCCCACGGCACCGCGCTTTCGGCCTGCATCGACCGGCTGAACGCGCGGCTTGGCGAAGACGCGATCCGCCGCCCGCAGCCCTGCGCTAGCCACTTGCCCGAACGCGCCCAGCGCTGGCTGCCGCCGCTGGCCCCGGAAGGTGCCAGCCAGTCCGAACTCGCCTTCCACACCCGTCCTTTAAAACTGCTCGACCGGGCCGAGCCGATCGCGGTGCTCTATGCCAGCCCCGATGGCCTGCCGCGCCGGTTCCGCTGGCGCGGGCAGGTCCATGAAGTCACCCGCGCCGAAGGGCCAGAGCGGATCGCCCCCGAATGGTGGCGCGAACGCGGCACGGTGCGGCTGCGCGATTACTACCGGATCGAGGACGGGCAGGGCCGCCGCTATTGGATCTACCGTCAGGGTATCGCCGGCGATGGACGCGGCGATACCCCTGACTGGTTCCTGCAAGGGCTTTACGCCTGATCCGTCACAGCGGCTGTTCGGCCAGTGACTGCTCGGTCACATAATCGAGCTTCTCCTGGCTCATCGGCGCATTGTCACCCGCGATGAAGGCCAGCAGATCGTTTTTCAGCCGTTCGCCGTCGGTGGCGAACAGACCATGCGCTGAGCCATTATATTCGATCAGTGTGGTACCTTTCACCCGCCGTGCCACTTCGCGCCCGGTGGCATCGATTGGCACGGTCTTGTCGGAGGTGCCGTGGATGACCAGCGTCGGCACGTTGATATGCAGCAGATCGGGGCGGAAATCGGTGGTGCCAAAAGCCTTGGCTGCGGCCAGGGTCGGGCGCAGGCCGGCCTGCATTGCGGTGTTCCATGACTGCTGCAGAACTTCATCGCTGACCGGGTTGTTGATCAGGCCGACGCCGTAGAAATCCTTGAAAAATCCGGTGAAGAACGCGCCCCGATCTTCCAGCATGGCCTCGGTCATTTCATCCATCATCTCTTGCGGCACGCCGTCGGGGTTGTTTTCACCGCGCAGCATATAGGGCACCACCGATGAAATCAGCGCAATCTTGCGGACGCCTTTGCCCTGATGGCGCGACATATAGCGCGCCACTTCGCCGCCGCCCATCGAGAAGCCGACCAGCGTGACATCTTCGGTGGCGTCATGGAATTGCATCACTTCGGCCAGATCGTCGGCGAAGGTATCGTAATCATAGCCTTCCGATGGCTGGCTGGACCGGCCGAACCCGCGGCGATCATAGGCGATCGCCTGGTAGCCGGCTTCGGCCAGCGCGTGGCTGATCGGATCCCAGCTATCGGCCGAAAGCGGCCAGCCGTGGATCAGCACCACCGGCGGGCCTTCGCCCCAGGTCTTGGAATAGATGTGGGTGCCGTCAGTGGTTTCGATCATGTGCATGAGAGTTCTCCGTGTTGGGCAGGGTTAACGCAGGCGCGGCGGCGCTGTTCCGGCGGGGCGGGCGCTTTGCGTCCAGACCGCTTGGAACGGCGATGAAGCGTGCCACCGGCCAAAAGGATTCGCGCAAACCGGAATTGGAACATAAACGGAACGAATGTCTGTTGATGATCCCGAGTCCCATGCCTGAGGCACCGCTCACCCCTGAACGCCGCCGGGCTGAGGCTGCGCTGCCACCGCCGGAAGCGCGCGCATCGTTTGTTGAGCTCGGGCTGGTCAGCTGCTTTTCGTTTCTGCGCGGGGCGTCGGATGCGGTGGACCTTGCCACCACGGCCCGCGCATTGGGCTATGACGCGCTGGGGATCGCCGATGCCAACACCATGGCCGGGGTGGTGCGGCTGCATGGTGAGGCCAAGACGCTGGGACTGACCCCGGTGATCGGCTGCCGGATCGAGACCACTGAGGGACTGGAATTCCTCGCCTATCCTACGGATCGCGCGGCCTATGGACGGTTGTGCCGCCTGATCTCTGCCGGGCGAATGGGTAAGCTTGATGGCGAATGGCAGGACAAGGGCGTTTGCGACATTTCGCTCGGCATGCTGGCGGATCATGCGGAGGGGGTGCAGCTGGTGCTGGTCCCGCCGGCGGACTTGGACGCGCCGTTCACAATCGCAGGCAACAGCAACGTGGTCGGGCTTGATGGCGTTCGCCACAGTGGGCCGATTGCGGGCGCGTTGGCAGAGCTGCTGGACCGGATCATCGAACAACTTCCCACCCTACGCCATATCGCCGCCGCCTATCTCTACACCGGCGATGACCTCGCCCGGATTGCCCGGCTTGATGAGCTGGCCAAGGCGCATGGCCTCAGCATTCTCGCCACCAACCTGCCGCTCTATCACACCCCGCAACGCCGCCCGCTGCACGATGTGATGACCGCGATCCGGCACAAGACCACGGTCGCCCGGGCCGGGCATCTGCTGCGTCCCAATGCCGAGCGGCACCTGAAGAGCCCGGAAGAAATGGCCCGTCTGTTCGAACGCTGGCCCCACGCGCTCAGCGCCGCGCGCGCGCTGGCCGACATTTGCAGCTTCAGCCTCGACGAGCTGCGCTATGAGTATCCGGAGGAAACCTGCCCGGACGGGCTGGAGCCGCAGGCCTATCTGACGCAGCTAACCTGGGAAGGGGCGGCGCGGCGCTATCCTGAGGGCGCGCCGGGAACGGTGTGCGAAACGCTGGCGCGCGAGCTGGAGCTGATCGGTAAACTCCAGCTCGCCCGTTATTTCCTGACGATCAAGGACATCGTCGATTTCGCCCGCGCGCAAGTGCCCCCGATCCTGTGCCAGGGGCGGGGCAGCGCAGCCAATTCGGCGGTGTGTTATGTGTTGGAGATCACTGCGGTCGATCCGGCCCGCCATGCCCTGCTGTTCGACCGGTTCATTTCCGAGGACCGTAACGAGCCGCCCGATATCGACGTCGATTTCGAACACGAACGGCGCGAGGAGGTGATCCAGTACATCTACCAGCGCTATGGCCGCCACCGCGCCGGGCTCTGCGCCACGGTGATCCACTATCGCCCGCGCATGGCGATCCGCGAGGTGGGCAAGGTGATGGGCCTGTCCGAAGACGTCACCAGCGCGCTCGCCAAGACGGTCTGGGGTGGATACGGGCGCTCGATCAAAGAGGCGCACATTGATGCCGAAACCGGGCTCAACACGGCTGACCCGCACTTGCGGCGGGTGCTGGCGCTGACCGAACAGCTGATCGGAATGCCGCGCCATCTTTCACAACACGTCGGCGGGTTTATCCTCACCCAAGGCCCGCTGAGCGAGACCGTACCGATCGGCAACGGCGCCATGCCTGAACGCAGTTTCATCGAATGGGACAAGGACGATATCGACGCGCTCGGTATCCTCAAGGTCGATGTGCTGGCGCTGGGGATGCTGACCTGCATCCGCAAATGCCTCGATCTGCTGGGCGCGCACCACGGCAAGCAGCTGGCGCTGGCCGATGTGCCGGCCGAGGATCCGGCGGTTTACGACATGCTGTGCAAGGGGGATTCGCTCGGGGTGTTCCAGGTTGAGAGCCGGGCCCAGATGAACATGCTGCCACGACTGCGCCCGCGCTGTTTTTATGATCTGGTGATCGAGGTGGCGATTGTCCGGCCCGGGCCGATCCAGGGCGATATGGTCCACCCCTACTTGAAGCGACGGCGCGGGGCGGAGAAGGTGGAAATCCCCGCACCGGGCCCCGCCTATGGTCCGCCGGACGAGCTGACATCGATCCTTGGGCGCACACTGGGCGTGCCGATTTTTCAGGAACAGGCGATGAAAATCGCGCTCGATGCGGCGAAGTTTTCAGGGAAGGAAGCCAACCGGTTGCGCAAATCGATGGCGACCTTCCGCAGCCGCGGGATGGTCGCGGAACTGGAAGAGCTGATGGTCGGCCGGATGATCGCGCGCGGCTATGATCCTGATTTCGCGGTGCGTTGTTTCAACCAGATCAAGGGGTTCGGCGAATACGGCTTTCCCGAAAGCCACGCCGCCAGCTTTGCGTTGCTGGTCTATGTCTCTTCCTGGTTGAAGTGCCACTACCCGGCGGCCTTCGCCTGCGGCCTGCTCAATTCGCAGCCGATGGGTTTCTACGCCCCGGCGCAGATTGTGCGTGATGCCAGAGACCATGGGGTGGTAGTTCTGCCGGTCGACGTGAATTTCAGCGAGTGGGACAACACGCTGGAACTGCAGCGGGGCTATATCGCCTTGCGCCTCGGCCTGCGTCAGGTCGACGGCTTCCCCGAGGCCGCCGCCGCGCGGATTGTCGCGGCGCGCGAGGCGGGACCATTCCGCGATGTGCGCGAGCTCAAGGAGCGCGCCGGGCTGAGCCCCGCCTTGATCGAACGCCTCGCCACTGCGGATTGTTTGGGTTCGCTCGGCCTGACCCGGCGCCAGGCCTTGTGGGATGCGCGCAGCCTGATCGCGGCGCCCGATCTGCCGTTGTTCGCGGCAGCAGCAGCGCGCGATGAAGGGGCCGAGCGGCAGGCCACCCGCCTTCCGGTGATGCCGCTGAGCGAAGAGGTGGTGGCCGACTATCAAACCCAGCGGCTCAGCCTCAAAGCGCATCCGCTGGCCTTCCTGCGCGCCTCGCTGGGCGAGCGCGGGTTCATCCGGGCCGCAGAACTTAGGGAGCGCAAGTATCGCTCGGCCGTGCAGGTAGCAGGCGTGGTGCTGATCCGTCAGCGGCCCGGCAGCGCCAAGGGTGTGTGTTTCATTACACTGGAGGATGAGAGCGGGGTGGTGAACCTGGTTATCTGGCCCGATCTGATGGCCAAGCAGCGCAAGGTGATCATGGCGGCGCGGCTGATCGAGGTGAAAGGCCGGGTCGAATACGATGACGAGGTGATCCACGTGATCGCCACACATTTGACCGATGCGACTGCGGCGCTGCACGCGCTGTCGGATGATCTGTTACCGCCCACGCTCGACCGCGCCGACGAAGTCCGCCGCCCGGTGCAAGGCAGCCGCGGCGGCCATCCGCGCGACGTGCGGGTGATTCCGAAATCGCGAGATTTTCATTAGAAGTAGGTTTAGGCTGCACCAAACCGGGGAGAATACATATGCGCCGTTCGATCATTCTGGGCATGGCCGCACTGGCCTTTGCCGCGCCAGCCCTCTATGCCCGGCCCGCACCCCGGCCAGTGCCGATCCCCGCCGCGATTTACACCGACCCAGCGCCCAATAAGCTCCACCCCGCGCGGATGGAGGTGCTGCATATTCCCAGCGGCGGGGTGGAGATCAACGGTGTTGCCTATCTAGCCGCCGGGCCTGGACCGCACCCGACGCTGGTGATCTGCCATGGCTGGCCGGGGAACGAAAAGAACCTTGATTTGGCCCAGGCTGTGCGCCGCGCGGGCTGGAATGTCGTGACGTTCAACTATCGCGGATCATGGGGCAGCCCCGGCAACTTCCGCTTTGCCCAGAACCCAGAAGACGCCCGCGCAGTGCTGGCTTACTTACGCATTCCGGCCAATGCGGCAAAGCTGGGCGTCGATGTGCGGAAAATGGCGATCATCGGACATTCGATGGGGGGCTGGGTCACCACGATGGTCGCGGGCGAGGATGATGGCCTGCTCGGCGCGGGCCTGATTTCAGCCGCCAACATGGGCGTGATGCGCGGGCTTGATCGCCCCGGCATCGTCAAAATGGCAGCTGAAAATTCCGAAACGCTGGCCGGAACTTCGCCAGAGATGATGGCCGATGAATTGATCGCCGAGCGCCCGAAGTTCGATTTTCTACAGGCCGCACCCGGTCTCGCGAAAATGCCGCTGCTGGTGCTGAGCAGTGACGATGGACTGGCCCCGCAGACCGACGCGCTGATCGCAGCGGTCCGGGCCAAAGGCGGCAAGCGGATCACCGCTTACCACGTCGCCACCGATCACGGCTGGAACGACAAGCGCGTGCTCCTGCAAGCACACGTGATCCGCTGGTTGCAGGGATTGGTAGTCAAACCAAAACGCGCCTAAACCGCCTCCAGCGAATAGCCCGCCGAGCGCACAGTCCGCACCGGATCGCCCGCACCCTCGAGCTCTATCCCCTTGCGCAGGCGGCGGATGTGGACATCGACTGTGCGCAGTTCGATTTCGCTTTCGTTGCCCCAGACCGCGTCGAGCAATTGCCCGCGGCTAAAGACCCGGCCGGGATGCTCCATGAAGAATTTGAGCAAGCGGAATTCGGTCGGACCGAGCGACACAACCTGGCCGCGCCGGGTGACCTTGTGGGCGGTGGCATCGAGTGCGAGATCGCCCACAGTCAAGGTCTCCCCCGCCAAGGCCGGCCGAATCCGGCGCATGATGGCGTTGACCCGGGCGATCAGCTCGCGCGGGCTGAATGGCTTGGTGACAAAATCATCGGCCCCGGTTTCAAGGCCGCGGATCTTGTCATCCTCTGCGCCGCGCGCAGTGAGCATGATGATCGGAACGTGAGCGGTTTCCTTGGCCCGGCGCAGGCGGCGGCAGACCTCGATCCCGCTGGTCCCTTCGATCATCCAGTCGAGCACGACCAGATCGGGGACTTGCTCTTGCGCCAGCAGCAATGCCTCATCCCCGTCAGGCGTGGCGGTAACGGCATAACCCTCACCCTTGAAGCGAAACTCCAGCAGTTCGGCGAGAGCGGGGTCGTCTTCGACCAGCAGTAACCGTGGGGCGGTCATGGCTTCAGGCCTTCTCTTCCTTGTCGGTCAAGTATGACCCGGTTGCAGCGTAGTAGACCATTTCGGCGACGTTGGTGGCGTGATCGCCGATCCGTTCGATGTTGCGGGCCACGAACAGCAGCTGTGCCGCGCTAGAAATTGTCGCAGGATTTTCCATCATGTGGCTGACTAGATTGCGGAAAAGGCTTTCGTAGAATGCGTCCACCTTATCATCGCGGGCGATCACTACAGCTGCCAGTTCAGCATCTCGGGCAGCATAGGCGGTCATCACATCGTGGACCATGCTGCTGGCCACTTCAGCCATCGCCGGGATCAAGGTCAGCGGCTCAAACTGCCGGCGGCGTTCGATCTTGCCAGTGCTTTTGGCGATATTCTTGGCATAGTCACCGATCCGCTCGATCACTCCGGCAATCTTGAGCGCAGCGATGACTTCGCGCAGGTCATCTGCCATCGGCGCGCGCAAGGCGAGCACTCGCACCGCCAATTTATCGACTTCGGCCTCGAGTGAATCGATCCGGCGATCACGCTCTGAGACACCCTTGGCTAGCTCGAGATTGCCGTTAACCAGAGCTTCCATCGCCTCGGTCAGCGAAACCTCGGCCAGACCGCCCATCTCTGCAATCAGGCCGCGCAGACGGGTGATGTCTTCGTCGAAGGCCTTGACGGTGTGTTCTTGTGCCATCTTATCCGTACCTTCCGGTGATATAGTCTTTGGTCCGTTCTTCTCGCGGGTTGGTGAAAATCTCGGTAGTTTTGCCGTATTCCACGACTTTGCCCAAGTGGAAGAATGCAGTGCGCTGCGAAACGCGCGCGGCTTGCTGCATCGAATGGGTCACGATGACGATCGCATAGCGACCCTTGAGCTCGCCAATCAGCTCCTCGATCCGCGCCGTCGCAATCGGGTCGAGCGCCGAGCATGGCTCGTCCATCAGGATCACTTCAGGTTCCACAGCAATCGCCCGGGCGATGCACAGTCGTTGCTGCTGACCGCCAGACAACGCAGTGCCGCTTTCCGCCAGCCGGTCCTTTACTTCGTCCCACAGACCAGCTCGTTTCAGGGATTTCTCAACCCGTTCTTCAAGCTCGGACTTGCTGGCCGCCATGCCATGAATCCGCGGGCCATAGGCGACGTTTTCAAAGATCGATTTGGGGAAGGGATTGGGCTTCTGGAACACCATCCCCACGCGAGCGCGCAGCTGAACCACATCCATCCCCGAGGTATAGATGTCTTGCCCATCGAGAGTGATTTCCCCTTCGACCCTGGCTCCGGCAATCGTATCGTTCATCCGGTTGAAGGTCCGCAGGAAGGTCGATTTTCCGCAACCCGACGGGCCGATGAAGGCCGTTACATAGTCGGTCGGAATGTCGATCGAAACATTGTCGATCGCGCACTTGTCCCCGTAGAATACGGATACATCGCGCGCGGCGAGCTTGGCTTCTACGGCGTCAAGTTCATGGTGAGTGGTCATTACCAGCGTTTCTCGAAACGGTTGCGGAGGTAGATGGCGAGGCCGTTCATCACCAGCAGGAATGCCAGCAGGACGATGATAGCGGCAGAGGTGCGTTCGACAAAACCGCGATCGATTTCATCGGACCACAGGAATATCTGCACGGGTAGAACCGTTGCAGGCGAAGTAAAGCCATCGGGCGCGCTGGCAACGAAGGCGCGCATTCCGATCATCAGCAGCGGAGCCGTCTCGCCCAAGGCGCGGGCCATCCCGATGATCGTACCGGTCAGAATCCCCGGCATCGCTAGCGGCAGAACGTGATGAAACACGGTCTGCACCCGGCTCGCGCCCACTGCCAGCGCGGCATCGCGGATCGAGGGCGGGACTGCCTTGATCGCATTGCGTCCCGAAATCACGATCACCGGCATGGTCATCAGCGCCAGCGTCATCCCGCCGATCACCGGGGCGGAGCGCCAGTTGGGAAAGATCGCTAGGAACACGGCAAGGCCGAGCAGGCCAAAAATAATCGATGGGACCGCGGCGAGATTGTTGATCGAGACCTCGATCAATTCGGTCCAGCGGTTGCGCGGGGCATATTCCTCAAGATAGATCGCCGCGAACACGCCAATCGGAAAGGCCAGTGCAAGGGTGACGAGCATGGTCAGCATCGACCCCTTGAGCGCTCCCCAGATCCCGACGGCCTGCGGCCCGGTGGCGTCTGCCCGGGACAGGAAGCCCCAGTCCCACGCATCGACCAGCTTGCCTTCGCTTTTGAGTTTGGTCGCCAATGCCTTGAGTGCATCGCCGCCATCGCCTCGCGCGCCGGCGGCCAGATCATCGGTAACAGGCAAGGATACGTCGAGCGTGCCCTGAAGGCGGCTGGGGTCTGCGATGAGCGTTGCAGCTGCTTCACGCCAGGCTTGATCCAACACTTGCCCCGCAGCAGCATCGCCGGCATGTTTGGACACGGCAAATTGGACCGCTTCGGGCAATCCGGCACCTTGCAACGCCTGCATGGCGCCGGGCCCTTGCAGCTGGCTGGGGTCGATCGTCAGTGCTCCGCTGGAAAGATCAACCGGAACGCGCAGTTCCCAGCGTTTGAACCCGCCCAGCGCGTTGCTGGTCATGGTGATCAGCAAGAAGGCGAGCACCAGTGCCGAGAACAGCACCGCAGCAAAGCCCACCGCCTTGAACCGGCGTTCGGACGCATAGCGCTTTTTGAGGCGGTAGGCGACGGGGTCAGTCATAAGCTTCCCGGAAGCGCTTGACGACGCGCAGCGCAATGAAGTTGAGCATCAGGGTGACCAGAAACAGCACCATACCCAGCGCAAAGGCCGAGAGCGTCGCGGGGTGATCGAAACTGCCTTCGCCGGTCAGCATCGCGACGATCTGGAACGTCACCGTGGTCATCGATTCAAACGGATTGGCGGTGAGCCGCGCGGTCGCGCCGGCTGCCATCACCACGATCATGGTTTCCCCAATCGCCCGGCTTACCGCCAGCATCACGCCCGCGACAATGCCGGGCAGTGCCGCAGGGATCAGCACTTTCTTGATTGTTTCCGAAGTGGTTGCGCCCATCGCCAGGCTGCCATCGCGCATCGCCTGAGGGACCGCGGTAATGCTGTCATCGGCCATAGATGAGACGAACGGGATGATCATGATCCCCATCACGATCCCGGCGGCAAGGGCGCTCTCGCTCGATGCGCTGGAAATGCCGATAGCCTGGCCAAAATCCCGGATCATCGGCGCGACCGTGAGGGCGGCGAAGTAGCCATAGACCACCGTCGGAACCCCGGCGAGAATTTCAAGCAGCGGCTTCATCCATCTGCGGACGGTGGCCGAGGCATATTGCGTGAGGTATATCGCGCTCATCAGGCCGAGCGGAATGGCGACCAGCATCGCGATGATTGCCCCGATGAAGACCGTGCCCCAGAACAGCGGCAACGCGCCATAGGTGTCTGCTCGGATCGCAGCCGGGCTGGACATCGGATCGGGTCCCCAATGGATCCCAAACAGGAACTCTATCGGACTAACGAATTGGAAGAACCGGAAGGTCTCAAATATCAACGAGGCCAGAATGCCGAGCGTGGTCAGGACCGCGACAAGAGACGCTGCGAGCAGCGCCATCATGACAGCCCGTTCGACCCGGGTGCGGGCGGTAAAATCTGGCCGCAGCCGCAGGAACCCAAATGCACCGCCTGCAAATCCCAACAGCAAGGTAACAACAATCCCGATCGTGCCATAGAAGGTCATCGCGGCCTTGAACGGCTCCACCAGTGCGCCCGATTCCGGCAGGAATGCGCTGACTGCCGCGCCTGATGCAACCGCTTGGGCTTCGGCCAAAACCGAATCGCGCTGAATGCCGAAAGCTGGAAGCGTGGCCGCAGCCGGATCGGCCAGCACCTTGCCTACGACCAGCCCCGGGCTGATCGATGTCCAGACCATCGCAAACAGCACGGCCGGGACCGCAGCCCATAAAGCGACGTACCAGCCGTGGTAATTGGGCAGCGAGTGCAGCGCGCCGCCGCGTGCGACGACTTCTTTGCGGAACGCCCAGGCCCGCGAACGCGCCGCCAGCCATGCGATCAAGCCCAAAGCAAGGGCAAGCAGCAAGGGCAGGGCTGGCGACATCGTTCGGGAGTTCCAGTTCGCTTACTTGAGGCTGCTAGGGTCCATCAGGGTAAACGCGGTAGCGGCCGTGTTGCTCTTGGCAAGCACATCGTCAGGCGCGACGACCATGCCCTGCTTGGCCAGCAGACCGTCCTTGCCCCAATGCTTGGCCCATTCAGCGATGAATTCCTTCAGGCCCTTGATTGCATCGAGGTGAGCCGCCTTGACGTAGATGAACAGCGGGCGGGCGCCGGGATAGCTGAAATCGGTGATCGCAGCATAGGTCGGCTGCACCCCGTTCATCGACAGGCCTTCCAGCTTGTCAGAGTTTTCTTCGAGGTACGAGAAGCCGAACACGCCGACCGCTTTCGGATTGGCTTCGAGCTTCTGCACGATCAGGTTGTCGTTTTCCCCCGCATCGACATAGGCGCCGTCGCTGCGAACTTCGCCGCAGATTGCTTCGTGCTTGTCCTTGTCGCTGTCCTTCAGTGCCTTCATTTCGGCATTGGCATCACAGCCCTTCATCAGGATCAGCTCCTTCAGCGCGTCGCGAGTGCCAGAGGTGCTGGGCGGGCCATAGACCAGGATCGGCTCAGCGGGATAAGCCGGGTTGACGTCCTTCCAGGTCTTGGCGGTGTTGGGCTTGCCATAAGGGTTGGCGGCCAGCGCCTTGTAAACGTCTGCCTGGGTCAGTTTCATGCCAAGGCCGCCCTTGGCTTCGGCGAACGCAATCCCGTCAAGCCCGACCTGGACTTCAACGATTTTGTCGACGCCATTCTTGGCGCAATCCTCATACTCGGACTTCTTCATCCGGCGCGATGCATTGGCGATATCGGGGTGCGAGACGCCAACACCGGCGCAGAAAAGTTTCATGCCAGCGCCGGTTCCGGTCGATTCAATGATCGGCGACTTGAACGCAGCGTTCGATTTGGCCAGCGAATCCGCTATAACCTTGGCAAAAGGATAGACCGTCGACGAGCCGACAGCGCGGATCTGTTCGCGAGAGGCGTTCTGGGCGCCGCCGCAACCGGCCAAAAGGGCTGCCGCAGAGACGGCAAAGGCGAGGGAAAAGGTGGTTTTCTTGGTCATGACGAATCGCTCCATTCGCAGTGGTGTAACGTCGCTCTCGCGGTGTTCTGTGACAGATTGATGACAAAGAGTTTGGTTGCTTCGGATGTCGCTTACCAGTCAATCAAATGACACATCAAGTCATCAAAGTGTCATATAACCGTAATAGCCGCCGTTGCAGTCCAGAACGACTCAAGGAACCTTCGATGCGCCTACACCCACGCCTGTCCTTTGCAATTGCAGCAATGCCATTGGCGCTCATTGGCGCCACCTCCGCCGCCGCCAGCGAGGACACCGCTTACTGGCTGAACCTGAACCTCAACGTCAAAGTTTCGGACGAGATTCGAATCTCGAGCGAGACTTCGTTGCGTACCAGCGACGTGCGCGGCTTTTACCAGCTCCAGCAATCCCTGATGCTCGGATACAAGGTCAGCAAGAAGGTTACGGTCTCCGCCGGCTACGTGCACGCGCCGAACTACAGTCATGGTAATTTCACTTCGATGGAGCGCCGTTTTCGCCAGCAGGTAAGCGTGGACAACGTTGCCAAGGTTGGGCCTTTTAGCCTGAGCGGACGGCTACGCTTTGAACAGCGCTTTCGCGATGACCGGGGCGGCACTGGCTGGCGGCTGCGTCCGCAAGTCAAGGCAGTTGCGCCGTTGTTTGGCAAGGTGAAGATCAATCTTGCAGTCGAACCCTATATCAACCTCAATACGACCAGCTTCCAGACTACGAAGGGGCTTGATCGCGTTCGCAATAGCGTGACTTTAAGTGCTCCCTTGAGCAAGAAGTTCGGCATCGAACTAGGTTATATGAACCAGCACGCCTTTGTACCAAACGCGCCGGACCGGGTCGATCACGTCATCATGACCGGTTTCTCGGCCTCGTTCTGATCGCTAGTCGGCGGGCGAGGGAACCGGCAGTGACAACGTCACAGTCGTTCCCTCGCCAACGGTCGAAGCGATATCGAGCTCGCCGCCGTGCCGTTCAACGATGTGCTTGACGATGGCGAGGCCCAGGCCGGTCCCGCCCGAGGCGCGGCTACGGCCGGGATCGGTGCGATAGAACCGGCGGGTCAGGTGGGGCAGGTGCTCCGGTTCAATACCCGGACCGCGATCGGTAACTGCCAGTTTGATCCGGTTGCCGCCATTGCGCGACACTGAAACTCTAACCAGTTGATCGGGATCGCCATACTTCAGGGCATTGTCGATTAGATTGCGCAGGACCTGCTCCAGCTGGCTGGCATCGCCAACAATGATCGCGCCGGGCTCGCTACCGGCCAGCTCGACCCGCTCCTTGCCTTGCAGTGATGAAATCTCTCCCACTACCCGCGCGGACAGTCGTCCCAGATCGAGTTCTTCGCTCGGTCGGTCATGCTTTTCCGCTTCGAGATGGCTAAGCGTCATCAGGTCTTCGACCAGGCTCTGCATTCGCTGTGCTTCGCGTTGAACGATCCCGAGGAAGCGCTTGCTGGTAGCCTGATCCACCCCGCCATCCGACAGGGTTTCGACATAGCCACTGATCGCGGCCAAGGGCGTACGCAGCTCGTGACTGGCATTGGCAACAAAGTCGGTATGGGCCCGGCTCACGTCGGTCTCGGCACTGCGGTCGGCCAATTCGATGATCCAGCGATTGCCGTGCAGGTCGCGCCGGGTCAGCTGCCAAAGCGATTTGGACCCGGTAAAGCCAGCGATAACAACGCTATCATTGTGCCCCATATCAATCAGCCGCATGGCATCGGGGTGGCGCAGCGCAATCCGGGCGTCCTGACCGAGTACGTGAGCGCCCAGCGCAGCGCGGGCGGCGGCATTCGCATCGGAAATCCGGGTGCCGTCGAGCAGCAACAACGGCTGCCCAAGTGGTTCGATCGTTTCGTGAACTGCGTCGCGGGAAACGGTGGCGACATCTTGCCGCTGCTCAGGCTCGACCGGTTCCGGTTGGCTAAGCCACAACGAACCGAACCATAGTACCGTCACCGCCAGCACCAACCACCAGCCGACACCGGCAAACAGCATCGCCGCAGCTGCAAGCAGGGCCAGGATCAATCCGGCGAGGGGAAGGGCAGGCTTGTTGGAAGGCATGTCGGGCGCTCAATATATCGTGTAGCGCTGGGAGCCAAACGTTTCAGTTGCGTGACAGTTGGCGCTATAACAACGACAAGTGCGCAAAACGCAAAAATGCCCACGGCGCGCTGGATGGTGACCCCTACGGGAATCGAACCCGTGTTTCAGCCGTGAAAGGGCCGCGTCCTAACCGCTAGACGAAGGGGCCACACCGGCTGCGCGGTGGGCAGGGGTGCGCCTTTAGGCAAGGACAATCGGGGGGTCAAGGGGCAAAGGGCAAGATTGTTTCAATCGGCGAAAGCAGCGTCCTCGACATGGAGTTCGGCGGCCGGTCGGCTACCCCAATCGTCGATCTTGGCGCGGCCTACCAGCCATAGTTTGCGATGATGGGTTGAACGTAGCAGCGCCTGACCCATTTCAGTGTTGGCGGCGCGGAATGCGATCGCCTTGAAGCTCGCGCCATCGTCGCCCCGCACAATCAGCCGCACATGATCGGTGCCGACCAGATCGGCCTTGACCAACCGAACCGGCCCAACCGCGACCCGCGGCCCCGGCCAACCCATTCCGTAGGGTCCAGCGCTTTCCAGATCAGCGACCAGCGCCGGAGTCAGCCCGCCTGGTGCCACCGCAAGGTCGAGCAGCAAGGCCTGATTGGTCATCGCTGCGGCAACAGTGCTGCCGAGCCGCTGATCGAGCCAATCGCCCAGCGCATCGAGCTTGGCCGGATCGATAGTCAAGCCGGCCGCCATGGCATGTCCGCCGCCTGCCACCAGCAGGCCCTGTTCGCGTGCGGCGATGATTGCGGCACCCAGATCGACCCCGGCGATCGAGCGGCCAGATCCCTTGCCGTTCCCGGCCTCGTCGGCGTCAAGCGCGATAACCAAGCTGGGTTTGCCGGTTTTTTCCTTAATCCGCCCCGCTACGATCCCGATCACCCCGGGGTGCCAGCCCCGCCCAGCCAACGTCAGAACGGCACGGTTGTGCTGGGCGTCGATCTGGGCTTCGGCGGCCTCCTGCACAACCGCCTCGATGCCGCGCCGCTCCTCGTTCAATGTCGAGAGCTGCGCCGCAATGGCACGCGCCTCGTCGGGGTCTTCGGTAGTCAGCAACCGAACCCCCAGCGTCGATTCGCCGACCCGCCCGCCAGCGTTGATCCGCGGGCCTAGCGCAAAGCCGAGGTCGCTGCAGGTCGGCGCGCGGCTGAGCCTGCTGGCATCGATCAACGCGGCCATCCCCACGCCGTCGCGCCGGGCCATTACTTTCAAACCCTGCGCCACCATCGCCCGGTTGAGCCCATGCAGCGCCGCAACATCCGCCACGGTGCCCAGCGCGACCAGATCGAGCAGGGCGAACAGGTCTGGCTCCTTCCGGTCCGCAAAGAAGCCGCGCTGGCGCAAATTGCGGACAACCGCGATCGCCAGCAGAAAGGCCACGCCAACCGCTGCCAGATGGCCATGCGCGGCGGCCTCTTGGACTTCGTCGAGCCGGTTCGGATTGACCAGCGCCACGGCCTTGGGCAGCTCGGCCGAGCATTTGTGATGATCGACCACGATTACATCGACCCCGGCGGTGCGCGCCATATCGAGCGCTTCGAACGCCATCGCCCCGCAATCGACCGTGACGATCAGGCTGGCGCCCTGTTCGGCCAGCCGGACCAGCGCTTCGCCAGATGGGCCATAGCCTTCGAGCAAGCGGTCGGGGATGTAATAGTCTGCCTTGTGCCCCAGTTCGCGCAGCAACCGGATCAGCAGCGCCGCGCTGGTCGCACCATCAACGTCATAGTCGCCATAGATGGTGACGGCTTCGTTGGTAAGGACCGCTTGGACAACACGCTCAGCCGCTACATCCATGTCTTTGAACAGCGAAGGATCGGGCAGGAAAGCCCGCAGCGAAGGATTGCGGTGCCGCTCCAGATCATCCGCCGCCACGCCGCGGGCGAGAAGCAGCTGAGCGACCAGATCGTGATCGAGCGTAGCCCCGCCCAGATCCATGTTCCCACCGCGCCAATGCCAAGTCTTGCCCAAAAGCGAACGATCAAGGCCAAGAACGGAAGGGGCAGGGGAAGACATCTCAACGTGGTTAGCCGAGCCGCGCTTGCAGCGGAAGGGCAAGGCGGGCAAACTGTCGATAATTGCCCAGTTTGGCAGATGAAGGAGCCTTGGAGTGATTGCGCCGCACAAGCTCGCTATCGTTTGGCACAGCCGCACTGGCGCCAGTCGGGCCTTAGCCCAGGCAGCGGCGCGTGGGGCAACCGGAGCGGCCCGCCTGTTCGCGGCAGAAGCAGTGACCGCGCAAGATTTGCTCGATGCCCAAGGCTACTTGTTCATTTGTCCCGAAAACCTCGGGACGATGAGTGGGGCGATGAAAGAGATGTTCGACCGCTGCTATTACCCACTGTTGGGGCAGGTCGAGGGGCGCGGCTATGCCACCATCATCGCAGCGGGTAGTGACGGCAGCGGCGCGCAGGCGCAGCTTGACCGGATCGTAACCGGCTGGCGACTGCGGCGCGTAGCGCAACCGATAATTGCGCTTTTGGATGCGCAAACCCCGCAAGCGATCCTCGCTGAAAAGCAGGTACCCTCGCAAGTAATCACGCAGGCCGAAGACCTTGGTGCGGCCTTGGCAGCAGGGCTTGAACTGGGTATTTTCTGACGCAATTGCGAATAGAATGCGCCAAACCGGTTCTATTCGTTGCGACGGGACTCGACTAGTTGCTTTAAAAAGTGCCACATGGCGGCGGCGAAACAGTTTCGGATCGAG
>VFKS01000541.1 GCA_009885425.1 Novosphingobium sp. | reverse complement strand
GCCAGCGCCTTGACCAGCCGCTCGCGCGCGGCATCGGCAAAGGGGCTGCCGAGCAGGTGGAGGCGCCGCGCCCGCTGGATCAGACCTGCGGCATTGCTGGCCAGTTCGCGCTTGCCAAAGGCCAGCGCCCGGCCGGCCACCACCGGCGGGCCAAACCGCTGATAGGCCCGCCACAGTGCCACCGCCGCAGCCAGCAGCAAGCACAGCGTCGCGGCCAGAAACGGCGGGGTAAAGGCCAAGGCCAGCAAGCTCGGCGAGCGACCATATCCGGCCAGGGTCAGGTCGAATGCCACCTTGCGCGGTTGCCCATCGAGCGCGGCAACAACCAGTCTTTCGGCCAGCAAAGCATTGGCCTGTCGGCTCATCCCGTAATTGTTGAACAGATCGGCATCGAACACAAAGATCACCGGATATTGGCTAACCGGATCGTCCTCCAGCTCGCCTTCTTCAAGACCGACCGAGATTGCACGCAGCGCCGGATAGTCGCCACTATCGGAGATATATCCGGCTAGAACTGCGCGCGATTGCTCAGCCACTGCCAGCGGAATCAGATACTCGCCCCGGCCTGAGAAGACCCGTTTTGGATCGGGCAACTGTCCGGTCAGCGTCGCCGATTCCCAGCTGCCCGGCCGCGGCCCTGTCTCAAGTGCGCCGCCGTGCAGGGTCAAGTCATCATAGAACCCCTTCCATTCGGGCATTTGCGCGTCGAGCAGATGAACGAAACCCTCTTTGGCCTTGGGGACAGACTTTGGCAGCGGGATTGCCAGCCACTTGGGCAGGACCACGATCGTCGGTCCGGCTTCGCGCCGCTGCGAGACGACCCGGCCCAGATCTTCCGGATCCGTAAAATGAACCGGGGTCAGGATCAGCAAACCGGGCTGATCGAGCGCGGCGCGCGAACGGACCGGGGTGACGGTAAAGCCGCGCTTCGTCAGGAACTGCCCCAGCGCGGCATAGCCGGTTAGCCCTTTGCCCTGAACATGGGCACCGCTGGCGCGCGGCGCCGGATCGTCCATCCCGCTGCCGATAATCCACAGCAGCGCCACGAAAGACAGCGCCCCGAACAGCACCAGCCCCAGCGCAACACGCGGCGAAAAGGGCCCGGCTGCGCGCCCGCTCATGCTGTAATCCGGTCGAGCGCAAAGCGGGCATAGGCCTCGCGCGCGGCTTGCCAGTCGCCCAGCTCAAGCCGCTGCAGCGCGAACAGGCTGCGCTCGGTCCGCGCGGCGATCAGGCCGAAAGTGGCGCGAGCGCTGTCGGACAGGCCCGCAGTTGCGGCAATCTCGCGCGATGTGCTGGCCATCTGGACCCAATCGGGCCGGGCCTCGGCGATGTGTTCGACACTGCGCCTCAGCAACAGGTGCGTCGCCTCATCAAACTGGCCAGCAGCGGCGAGCCGGTCCGCTTCGGCCAGCAAGGCGCGGGCCTGTTCCTGCTCGGGTGCCCAGCCGGCGGCTTCGGAAGTGCTGTACTTGTTCAGTTGGCGGCGATCGATCAGCTGTCGGGCGACGCGCCAGATCAACCAGCCGGCGGCCAATGCGGCGAGCCCCAGCAAGACCCATTGCAGCACCGGCCACGAGACGCCCAGTGCCCGCCCAATTGGGCCGAACAAGGCTTCGAAGAACTCTGCCAGCGCTTTCAGCCAGCCGGGCGGTTCGGTCGGCACGGCGGGAACCTGAATGGGGGCAAACTGGATCGAGGGATCGGCGTGCACGGCCTGCCAATCACGCGCGGCGTCCTGCGCGGCGGTTGCCCCTTCGATCACTGGCGCGGACGTGGTCACGCCCAGAGTGTTCGCACGGGTCAAGCAGCGGAGCAAGCAGTAGAAATGGCTAAATGCCGCTTAACCGCGAACAAGTTCCTGCCGATAGGTTCCCAGAATTCGCAGCAGCTTGCAATGAAAGTCCAGCTCTTCCAGCGCCCGGTCGACCCCCGGATCGCCCGGCGCGCCGATGATATCAGCGTAGAACATCGTCGCGGAAAAGCTCGCGCCCTTCTGATAGCTTTCGAGTTTGGTCATATTGACCCCGTTGGTGGCAAATCCGCCCATCGCCTTGTACAGCGCAGCCGGGATATTCTTCACTTCGAACACGAAGGTGGTCATCGCCGGGCACTCTCCCAGCGCGGCGGGTTCCAGCGGCTCGCGCGCCAGCACGACAAAGCGGGTGGTATTGTCAGGCGCGTCTTCGACGTTCTCAGCGATGATCTTGAGGCCATAGAGCTCTGCCGCAATTCGGGGCGCAATCGCGCAGGCGTGAGGGTCAGCCAT
>VFKS01000148.1 GCA_009885425.1 Novosphingobium sp. | reverse complement strand
GCTGCCAGGTTCGATCCCATGGATCCGCTGGCGATAGAACCGGTCAATCGTGCCGGTGGCAACCACGCCCGAAGCCGTCCGCAGGCTTTCGGTGCGCGGGGCGGCGGCTTCAAAGAAAGCCTGTATCCCAGCCTGGCTTTGCAGATCGAGCGGGCCATAGAGCCCGGCAAGTGGGCCGGAAAAGCCCGACCGGTTGCTGTCCATCAGCGAAGCATAACTGGTCTGCACCGCCGAAGATGGGTTGATCACGCTGGAATAGTTGCCAGCGGTGATCCGCACCGCCACCGCGTTGGGTGAATAGATCAGCGTCGGGGTCAGAATCGCGCTGAGCGATGCGCTGCCCGAAAAGGCACCGGTGACGCCGTTGGTGGCGGTGAGGAAGGTATAGGTATCCCCAGCCCGCGGCATGCTCCCGCTGTTGATCGAGAACCGCACGGTCCCGCCCACATTGGCAATCCCTCCAACCCCGCTAACGCTTTGCACCGCAACCACATCGTTGACACCGGTATTACCGATATCGATCAGCAGGGTGGTGCCCGAGGCAAATATGGTGTTGCCGCGGAAGGTCAGCGTGCCAACCGATCCGGCCGTGCCGACAGTCCCCGGCGAGATCGTCCCGGCCGTGCTGGTGAAGAACGGCGCGGTGATGATCCCGGTGCCGTTGAGGCCGCCGGTCAGCATGAAATAGTCGCCACGGGTGTTGAGCGCGCCGTTGACCTGCATCGTCCCGGTCATTTGGGTGATGCTCATCAGGCTGGTCAGCGATCCGGCCGAACCGATATTGAGCGAAGCCCCGCCATGCGCCATGGTGAAGCGATCGATCACCACAGTCGAACCCAGCGAGGTCGTTCCCACTGCGCCCAGCGTCACATCGAAGTAGCGCGGCATCACCCGGGCGACCCGGTCCCCGTCATAGTTGTTGGGAACGAAGTTGGTCGCGCCCGGCAGGCCGTTGGCCAGCGTGGCCGCTGGAATGGCCAGCGTTCCGGCTTGCGCTTCCAGCGTGCCACCGGTCGGGCGGCCTGAGCCGCTGGCGGCAAGGCCGTTTTCGTCCAGCACCGCTGCTTCGGGAGCCAGTGCCATATCGGCTTGTCCGGCATTGTTGCCAGCGGTGCCGATCGGGTTGGCGGTGCTGATAACGGTGCCAGAGGCAACATCGTAGCAATCCGAGCCGCCTGGCGACTGGAAACAGGCCTGGCCAAAGCCGGGCGTATCGGTGTTGCCGGTGCCGGGGCTGGTTGGAATGCCGTTGACCAGCTGGCCATTGACGATGATCTGATAGCTGGGATCAAGGTTGGTCACCCAGTGGGTTGGATCGGTCCAGTCAGCGTTGCCGGCAATCGAGCCGACATAGTGGAACGGGTTGTTCTGCGCGATCCAATCCCAATAGAGGTACAGCGGCTGATAGAACGCGGCGGTGCCATAAGAGTTGGCCGGCTGGCCGTTGTAAAAGCGGGTATAGCCGCCCGATAGAACGCCCAGAATCACCGAGCGGGCAAAAGTCCGGTCGAGTACCAGCGGCCCGCCCGAATCGCCGCCCGAGGTCTGCCCCTCGTTGGGCTGGGCATTGTCGCGCCAGGCGTTGAAATCATAAACCGAGGCCTGCAGCGTGCCGCGGCGCGGATCGTCGAAATCGATCCAGTAAAGGTTCTGCGGGTTATCCGTCGCAGTTGAGCCGAACACGAAATTTTCGAACTCATCAAGGCTGGCCAGCCCGCCAAGGGTGTTTTCGGCGATGCGGCGGCGGAAATCGATCCCGATCGCCCCTGTTTGACCATCGCCTCTACCGCCATAGCCCATGATCGCAACGTGATAGCCGGTGCCGTTCGCGGTGATCGGCGTGGCGGGAAGCTGCGAGAACAGCATCGCCCAGGTCGGGACGTTGGCGGCCGGGGTATCGAGTGTGGCAATCGCGATATCGCCATAGAGGAAGCTGGCCGCATTGGGTTCAACCGACAGCGGATTATAGGCGACATAGTTCACGTTGTAGAGCGACTGCGCGACATTGGTCTTGCCCACGCCAGGCCCGGTGCTGCCGCCGTTGAACCAGTTGAGCAATTCGTCCGGCTGGCCCGACGCATTGGGGCGGGTGTAGGTTTCAAACCCGAAGGCAATCGGGGTGCCGCCGCTGGTGTTGCCATAGGCGCCAGCGGCGCGCGAGTTGACGCAGTGCGCTGCGAAAATCACCGT
>VFKS01000141.1 GCA_009885425.1 Novosphingobium sp. | reverse complement strand
CCCGTACTGCTTTCGAGCTTTCAAAGACTGCCATCCCGCTTGGCGGCGGGCGCACCGTCAAGCTCTCTGACTTCGCCGACGTGTCCGACAGCTATGCCGAAGTGACTTCGGCCGGGAAGATCGGCGGCAAGCCGGTAGTCACCTTGCAGATTACCCGCGCGCGCGGCGCCTCGGACGTCTCGGTCTATGACGAAACCGTCGCCGAACTCGCCAAGATCGAGAAGGAGCGCCCCGGGGTGCATTTCACCCGGCTGTTCTCCTCGGTCGATTATACCAAACAGCAGTACGAAAGCTCGATCGCCGCGATGGTCGAAGGCGCAGTGTTGGCGGTGATCGTGGTGTTCTTCTTCTTGCGCGATTGGCGCGCGACGATGATTTCGGCAATTGCGATCCCGCTGTCAGCAATCCCCAGCTTCTGGTTCATGCAGCTGATGGGCTTCACGCTCAACCAGATGTCGCTGCTGGCGCTGGGGCTGGTCGCTGGTGTGCTGGTCGATGACGCGATTGTCGAGGTCGAGAATATCGTCAGGCATATGCGGATGGGCAAAAGCGCCTATCAGGCTTCGATCGACGCCGCCGATGAAATCGGACTGGCGGTGGTTGCCACCACCTTTTCGATTGTCGCGGTGTTCCTGCCGGTCAGCCTGATGCCGGGGATTCCCGGACAATTCTTCAAGAACTTCGGCGGAACCGTGGTGGTTTCGGTGCTGATGTCGCTGGCTGTCGCGCGGATGATCACGCCGATGATCGCGGCCTATTTCCTGAAATCGCACGGTGTGGCTGAACATGGCGGCGGGCCGTGGATGGACCGCTACATGCGGCTGCTCAACTGGTCGCTCGACACCACCAAGTCCAAGGCTAAGCGGGCGATGATTGACCGGGTCCCGGGCCGTGCCGTTTACATGATCCTGGGCTATCTGGCCGCGCTCGGTGTGATTTACATGCTACTGTTCGGCGGCCCGCCGGCGGCTGAAGGCCAGGTCGCAACCGGACCCAATCCGCTGACCGTGGTGTTTGGCGCGCTGATCGGCGCGCCGCTGGCGTTTCTGCTGGGCAATTCGGTCACGGCTTTGCTTGGTGGGTTGATCGGACTGCCCCTGGATCGGCACGAAACCGGCTTCTTTGCCTGGTGCCGGATGTGGCTGCGCCGGTTCTGGGCGCGGATGTTCGATCACCGCGTCTGGATGATGGGGGTCGGTCTCGCTTCGCTGCTGCTGTCGGGCTACCTGTTCACCGCAATTCCGTCGCAGCTGTTCCCCGATACTGACGAAGACACATCGCAGGTTTCGATCGAAATGGTCCCCGGAACCACACTCAAGCAGACCGAACAGGTCGCTGATGCCGTGGTCGAGCTGGTCCGGACCCGGCCCGAGGTCAAGCAGGTCCAGCAACGCGTCCGCGAAGGCAATGGCCGGTTGTTTATCTCGCTCAAGGAAGATCGCGAAAAGACCAGTCAGGAATTCGAACGCGAACTGACCCCGTTCCTGCAGAAAATCCCAGACGCACGGATTACCTTCCAATCGTTCAACGGGGTTGGCCCGGGCGGGATCGGACGACCAATCTCGGTGATGCTGACCGGTGCGGATTCGGTCCAGCTCGAAAGGACCGCGACCACCTTGGTTGAGCAAATGAAGGGCGTTCCCGGCATTGTCGCACCGCGCATTTCGGCTGATACCCGAAGGCCCGAACTGATCATCAAGCCGCGCCAGGAATTGGCCGCCAGCCTGGGGGTCAGCACCTCGGCGATCAGCCAGACAATCCGGATCGCCACGATCGGTGATATCGATCAGAACGCCGCCAAGTTCTCGCTGGCCGACCGGCAGATCCCGATCCGGGTCCGCCTGTCAGAAGATGCCCGCCGCGACATCTCGGTGATCGAAAACCTTCCAGTGCCGACTGCTTCGGGCGGGTCGGTGCCGCTCGCCAGGGTTGCTGAGATCAGCTTTGGTTCGGGCCCGGTTTCGATCCGCCGCTATAATCAGGAACGCCGGGTGTTTGTCGGCGCCGATCTTGATGAGGGCGTGCTCAAGGGCACAGCGATGGAGGCAGTCAATAAACTGCCGATCATGACCAACCTGCCGCAGGGCGTCGGCAACACTCCGTTCGGCGAAGACGAAATCTTTGCCGAGCTGATCCAGAGCTTTACCATTGCGCTGGGTTCGGCGGTCTTGCTGGTGTTCGGGGTGTTGGTGCTGCTCTATCACCGCTTCGTCTCGCCGCTGGTCAACATGGGTTCGCTGCTACTGGCGCCGCTGGGCGGGCTGCTGCTGCTGGCGATTTTTGGTCAGCCGATCTCGCTCCCGGTGTTTATCGGGATCTTGATGCTGTTCGGGATCGTCGCCAAGAACTCGATCCTGCTGATCGACTTTGCGATTGAGGAAATGGCCCGCGGCACATCGCGGTTCGAAGCGATCATGGAAGCCGGGCACAAACGCGCCCAGCCAATCGTGATGACCACCGTGGCGATGACCGCCGGGATGGTCCCGACTGCGCTGTCGATCGGCAGCGACAGTGCGTGGCGCGCGCCGATGGGCACCGTGGTGATGGGCGGGCTGGCACTGTCGACGTTGCTCACCTTGGTGATCGTCCCGGCTGGTTTCAGCCTTGCCAATGGTCTCGAAGCCCGGCTTGGGCCGAGGCTGCGGCGCGGGCTGCTGACTTTCGAGCCGGGTGACGAGATCGAGCGGGCCCCGGCCGCGCCGATCACCCCGCCGGCTCCTGCGGCGGTTCCGGCCACAAGGCTGGGCGACGGACCTCTTCCAGCCGAGTGAGCGAACAAGCCCACCGCCTGCGCCGATGGCGAGCGGCGCCCCTTCCGCCTGACAAGGCCCGGCGGATGCGGATCTTTGCGACGGCGCTGCTGGTGGTGATGGCCGCGGTGTTCCTGACCGCGCGGCAGTTCTCGGGCGTCCACCCGGCGGTCGGCTATATCATCGCCTTCAGCGAAGCGGCGATGGTCGGCGGGCTGGCCGATTGGTTCGCAGTTACTGCACTGTTCCGCCATCCGCTCGGCATTCCAATCCCGCACACCGCGATTATCCCGGAAAACAAGAACCGGATTGCCGATGCGATGGCGCAGTTCCTGCGCGACAACTTCCTGATCCCGCCGGTGGTGGCCCGGCGGCTACGCTCGATGAACCTCGCCGCAGCGGCTGGGGAGTGGCTGGCCGATCCGGCCAAAGGCGGCAGTTCGCGGCTCCGCGATGGGGCAGCGGAACTGGCCGCGCAGGTGCTCGGATCGCTCGATCGCGACCGGCTTGGCAATCAGGTTCGCGGCGGTCTGTTCCGCCAGATCGACAAGCTTGAGGTCTCCCCGCTGCTCGGCCAGATGCTGAACACCACGATCGCCGATCAGCGCCATATGCCGGTGATCGATTCGCTGGTGCGCTGGGCCGGGCTGACACTGGAAGATAACGAAGGCCTGCTGCGCGACATGATCCACCGCCGCGCCAATGCCGTGCTGCGCTGGACCGGGCTCGATGAAACCCTGGCCAATTCGGTGCTTGATGGCATGTACAAGCTGCTGGCCGAAGTGATCGTCGATCCGCAGCACCCCTTGCGCGGCAAGATCGAGGAGGGCCTCGCCAAACTGGCGCAGGATCTTCAGAACGATCCCGAATTGCGCGGTCGGGTAGAGCGGATGAAGAGCGAACTGGTCGGCAACCCGGCGGTGTCCACCTGGTGGCAGGGGGTGTGGGAACGGCTGCGCACCGGGCTGCTTGAACGATTGCGGCGCCCCGCTGGCGATGGATCGAGCCAGCTCGGCGAAGCGCTGCAGGAGCTCGGCCGGCACTTGCGCGATGATCCCGCGCTCCAGCACCAGATCAACCGTTTTGCCCGCCGGACCCTGGTCGGCATTTCGGTGCGTTATGGCGACAAGATCGTCCAGCTGGTCTCCGAAACGGTCAAGCGCTGGGATGGCGAGACCATATCGGGCCGGATCGAAGGCGCGGT
>VFKS01000341.1 GCA_009885425.1 Novosphingobium sp. | reverse complement strand
TTCATGCACGCCGACCGGCTGACCTCGGGCGGCGAAGTGACAGGCTGGCAGCCCGATGACGAGATGGCCTTCTGGGTCCCGCTGCTGGTTCGCGGGCCCGCTGGTCAGCCCGACCGGATCCGGATGTGGATGCCCTACATCACCATCAGCGTATCCGAGGGGATGACCACCGGGCGCGAGATCTGGGGCTATTTCAAGCAGACCGGGGATGTCACCGTCGCTGATCACAGCGCGGATCCGATGGTTTTTGCGGCGCAGGCGCTGATCTATGATCCGCTGGCCAGCACCAGTCAGGGCCGGACCGAGCCGCTGGTGACGATCACCGGCCCCGGTACAGGGGGCGGACTGGAGGCGCTGTGGCACGATGTAGAGAGCTTTGCGCGTGGGATGCATGAGCTGTGGCAGGGCGCCCATGCAGAGATCCCCAGCGGCGATGGCGGTCTGATCCTCGATACCTTGGAGCATCTGCTGGCGGGGCAGGTCGAAGTGGTCAATCTCAAGCAGTTCCGCGATGCCGCCGATAGCAGCCTCGCCTGCTATCAGGCGCTGATCGAGGGGCCCTGCACGATCAAGGCGCTCCACGGCGGCGGCCTGCTGCCCGCCGGGTTCAGCGCGACGATTGCCAACTGGGCCAGCAATCCGCTGGCGAGCTATCTTGGCCTGCCGACATCCGGCCCGATTCCGGTGGTTTTCGCGACCTGGGTGAACATGGACTTCGAAGCCAGCAACGGCCGCGAGGTGTGGAAGGCCGTGGGCAGCGGTGAGCCGCCTGCCCCTCCGGGTTGCCTCAACCTTCCAGCCCTGTTCCGTAGATGGTTTGCGGGTAGCCGCTGATCGCGCGGGCCGCGCGCATCCCACTTTCGACCGCCGCTTCGACGCAGCCCGAATTCATCCGGGTCTGGGTCCAGTCCCCGGCCATGACCAGATTGGCAAAGCCGGAATTGCCGGATTCGAGCCGAAGATGCACCGTGCCCGGAACGCTTAACACATAGCGTTCGCTGGGATCGATATTGGCGCGGACATATTGCGAGGCCAGCCGTGCAGGGCCGCTGCCGCCAGCCGGATCATAGAGCCTCTGCCAGTCAAAGCCGCCCGCTGTCACCGCCGCCGGCCACATCGCCGGGGCATGGCTGTTCAGCCAATCGATCCCGATTTGCGTTGCGACCGCGGTTGCGCAGGCAGGCGGGCTGGGCTTGGCAAAGCAACCGGCGGTGGCGCTTTCGGCCAGCGGCCCGCAGAAATAGGCCACGCTTTTCGGCCCCTCGCCCGGCCAGCTTTCAGCGGTCAGCAAGTGGCTCATATCGGCCCAGGTGCTGTGCGGATCGGCATAGCTGGTCAGTACGGTCTGACCCTTGGCCCAGCCCATCCCGGCGGTATCGCGGTCCAGCCACAGCTGCAGCGCCTGCGTCTGGACGGTCGCGATCCCGCTCACCATTGCGGCAAACGGCGGATGCGCGGCGATCAACTCGTCGCAGGTGCCCTTCAGCCCTGCGAGCGCAATCCCCAGCACGACATGATCGAAATCCACCCCGAGCTTGAGCGTCCGCGCTCCGACGCTTTGCTGGCACCAGATGTTTTCAAGATTGAGTTGCTGCTGTTCCAGCTGGGCCGCAATCGCAGCGCCGTCCTTGACCTGACCCCACTGCGGCGCGGAGGGCCAGCACGGCAGCACCTTGTCCTTGGCATAGGGCACATCGACCAGCGGATCATAGTCCGCCCCGGCCAGATCGACCTGCCGGTTCAGGTCAATCGACTGCACCAGATTGCGATCGGGTGACAGGTGCAGCGCTTGGACCCGGTGAAAGAACTCAAACGCCACCCCGCGTGCCTTCAGCACTTCGTACAGGGGCGAGAAGATCGTATCGCCCATCCCGGCGTTCATCCGGTAAATCACCGCCCCGCGCGCGCCCAGCCCCATGCTGAGCATCACGTACAGCGCCACCCCGGCGGCGGCCTCTGGTTTGGCACTATCCCCATCGCGATAGGCAAAGCCAAGGTCGTAAAGCGCCTTGATCGGGGGCGAATGCGCGGCCTTTTCCGGACAGCCGTGCGAGATCAGCCAGGCCCGGAAATCGAGGTGATCGATGGCCCGCAGCCCTTCGTGACCCTTGGGCAGCACGTCTTCCAGCAAGCCCTTGAATACCGCCCAGCCGATTTCGAGCAATTCGGCCAGCCGTGCAAAATCCTGCTCGATAGTGCCAAGTTCGCCGCGCGCCGCCGCCACAGCGTCTTCGATCAAATGCCATGCCCCGCCCAGCAGATGCCGCTGGACCTTTTGCGCGGCGCGGTGGGCACCCGCCGCGCCCAGTTCGGCATGGCGCGTGACCAGCCATTCGATCAGCGCCTCAGCCATTCCAGCCAGTGACATGTGCTCGCCATCGCCCGGCGTGCCCGGCAGCGGCGGCAGCGGGATCTGCCAGAAGTCCCAGCCCGCACCCTTATGCTCGCCCAGTGAGATGTTTGACTGCGCGGTGAAGGCATCGCTCCAGCTCTGGAACGGGTTGTCCGGCGCCTTGTCCCATTCGCCATAAATTTCGCGGATCATCGCAAAGGCATTCTGATAGAACCCCAGCCACATGTGCAGCCCATGTTCCTCGATCCGCTGGCCGTAGGCGGCGTTGCGCCCGCTGGCGCCTTTGCCGCCCAGCCGCCAGCCCTGCTGATAGACTGTGACGGCATAGCGGGCGCGCAATTCGGGCGTCGCGCTTAGCTCAGCCGCCGCCGTCATCGCGCCAACCCCGCCGCCCAGCACCGCCACCTGAATGCGCCGTGTGTCCTGCTTCATACCGTCCCCCAACCCGCGCGACCCGGAAAGCAGGCTAGCACCATGCCGGCGCGAATCCGAATCGGCTTTTGCCTTGGCGCTGGGGGGTGTAAGGATTTCTCCGAGGGGGCTGCCGCCAGTGTGACCGACATTTTCATCTCCTATAACCGCGAGGATATCGAGCAGGCCCGGCGCGTAGCCGAAGCGCTGATCGCCGATGGCTTTGTGGTATGGTGGGACCAGACCCTGCGTGCCGGACAGGCCTATGACGAAGTAACCGAGGCGGCGCTGCGCGGGGCCAAGGCGGTGATCGTGCTGTGGAGTCCGCGCTCGGTAGTATCCCGCTGGGTACGGGCCGAGGCGACGCTGGCCGACCGCGCAAAGACCCTGCTGCCGATCACGATCGAGCCATGCGAACGCCCGATCATGTTCGAGCTGACCCAGACCACCGACCTGATCGACTGGGACGGAAACCGCCGCGCTCCTGAATGGCAGCGACTGGTTCAAGACATTCGCGTATTTCTGGGCCGGGAAAGCGGTGCGGCGGCGGCACTGCCTACCTCTGGCTCTGCTCCTACGGCGCCACCCCCGGCCAAGGCTCGCCGCGGTGAAGCGCCATCGCTGGCGGTGATGCCTTTCTCCAATCGGTCGGGTCTGCCCGATGATGAGAGCTTTGCCTTCGGGATCTGCGAAGACATCATCGACGCGCTGTCGCAGGGCGTGAACCTGCGCGTAATCGCCAGTTCCGCCACCGCGCGGTTCCGCAATGCCCCGGTGCTCGATCTCGAAGACATGGGGCGGCAGCTGGGGGTGCGCTATGTGCTGGAAGGCAACGTCCGCCGCACCGGCGGAATGCTGCGGGTGACCGCTCAGCTAATCGAAACCGCCAATGGCGAAATCGTCTGGAACCAGCGTTTTGAACGCCCGGTGGCAGAACTGGCCGCGCTGCAGGAAGAACTGGTGCTTGATGTCGCGGCAACGCTCGACACCAATGTCTACCGGCTCGAAATGGAGCGCGCATTGCACAAGCCAAGCAATCTGACCGCTTGGGAGTGTCTTGCCCGGGCGATGGCCGCCAACCGCCTGATCACGCCTGACAACATGATTCTGGCGCTGACCGAGGCACGCCGTGCGGTGGAGATCGCCCCCGACTATGGCCTGGCCCATTCGATGCTAGCGCTGACCGATGGTGGGCTGTTCTATATCGCCGTGCCGGACAATGACGACGATATCGCGCGCGTCAGAGGGCATATCGATCAAGCCCTGGCGCTCGATCCGGCCAACCCGGCAGTGCTCGGCAACGCTGCCACGGCCTGCTGCTATATCCTCCAGCCCGAGCGTGGCCTGACACTTGCGGAAAAGGCGATCCGCACCCGCCATGGATACGGCTTTGCCCACTTCGCAGCGGGGCTGGCCAATGTCATGCTTGATCGCAATCAGGCGGGCATTGAGCAATTCCTGATCTACCGCAAGCTTGAGCCAGAATCACATCTGCAATTCATCGCCTCGGCCTGGACCGGAGTCGGCCATGCCCGCGCCGGGGACTATGAAGCGTCCTGTGCCGAGTTCCGTCGCAGCCTCGATCTTGTCCCGCTCTATGCGCCCGCAACTATGCTGCTGGCCGGTGTGCTGGCGGAAACCGGTCGGCACGAAGAGGCTGCACCGCTGATTGCAGAGCTACACCGGATGGGCACCGGCTTCACCCCGGTCCAGCAGGAACTGCAGATGCGGCGGCTCTATGCTGGCAGCCATTTGCAAGAGCGCATGCTAGCGCATTTGCACAGGTTTCAGGCCTGATTGAGCGGGACCCGCAAGAGGCCTGCCGGAGCCGTCAGTCTAATCGCAACTCGGGAATTACGGTGGGAATTACGGTTCCAGTTTACTAAATGCACTTAATTCAACGCCAATTTTCCTACACCCCGCCGATCTGCCACACTGCCCCAACCCCGCTCTTTGCCATCGTAACTCCCCCCACATCCCACCCGAAACCACCGCGCCGGAACCTCACACAAGGTGACATAAGGTAACAGCCCCACCCCGCCTCGCGTGGAACTTTGTTACCTTTGCCGCCACATTGCGCACCCGCGTCAAATCGCGTATTACGGCTCTCAAGCGCCCCGGCTGCGCGAGTCCTGCTGGCTCGCATCTGCCGGGGCTTGGCATTTCATGCGTAAGGAATCCCTCCCATGTCCCGTCGCCGC
>VFKS01000146.1 GCA_009885425.1 Novosphingobium sp. | reverse complement strand
TGTTCGACTTCACGGCCATGGCCGATCTCCATCGTTGGTCACCGCACAATTGCGGCGTCATTGAGGCAGGAGATAGCCGAGTCGTTCTGTCAGCAGGGTGAATGGGTTTGTCAGGTTTGTATTCAGCTTTTGACTATCACCTAGTCAGCTTCTTATACGCCAGCCTCGTCGGCCGATCCGCCGCATCGCCCAACCGGCGGCGCTTGTCCTCTTCGTAGGCCGCGAAGTTGCCTTCGAACCATTCGACGTGGCTGTTGCCTTCAAAGGCCAGAATATGCGTCGCCAGCCGATCGAGGAAGAAGCGGTCGTGCGAGATTACCACCGCGCAACCGGCGAAGTTTTCGATCGCGTCTTCCAGCGCGCCCAGCGTTTCGACGTCGAGATCGTTGGTCGGTTCGTCGAGCAGCAGTACGTTGCCGCCGAGCTTGAGCATCTTGGCCATGTGGACGCGGTTGCGTTCACCGCCCGATAGCTTGCCGACGTTCTTCTGCTGGTCGGCGCCCTTGAAATTGAACGCGCCCACGTAAGCGCGCGTGCTCATTTCCTGCTTGTTGACGGTCATATAGTCGTGCCCGCCGGACACTTCCTGCCATACATTGTTGGCCGGGTTGAGGTCATCGCGGCTTTGATCGACGAAGCCGAGGTGGACCGTGCTGCCGATTTCAACCGTGCCGCTGTCGGGCTGTTCCTTGCCGGTCAGGATCCGGAACAGCGTCGATTTACCTGCACCGTTGGGGCCGATGATCCCGACGATCCCGCCCGGTGGCAGCATGAATTCGAGGTCTTCGAACAGCAGTTTGTCGCCATAGGCCTTGGAGATGCCCTTGACCTCGATCACTTTGCCGCCGAGCCGTTCGGGCACCTGGATGACGATTTGGGCCTTGCCGATTGGGCGGTTATCCTGCGCATTCTGCAGTTCTTCGAATTTGCGGATACGCGCCTTGGACTTGACCTGTCGCGCAGCCGGGGTCTGGCGGATCCATTCGAGTTCGCGGGACAGCGCCTTCGCCTTGCCAGATTCCTCACGCTCTTCCTGCGCCAGGCGTTTGGACTTGGTCTCGAGATAGGTCGAGTAGTTGCCTTCATACGGGAAGTATTTCCCGCGATCGAGTTCGAGAATCCAGCCGACCACGTTGTCGAGGAAGTAGCGATCGTGGGTGATCATCAGCACCGCGCCCGCATATTCCTTGAGGTGGTTCTCCAGCCATTCGACGCTTTCGGCGTCGAGGTGGTTGGTCGGTTCGTCAAGCAGCAGGATGTCCGGTTTTTGGATCAGCAGCCGGGTTAGCGCGATCCGGCGCTTTTCACCGCCCGAAAGGTTGCCGACTGGCCAGTCGCCCGGCGGGCAGCGCAGCGCTTCCATCGCGATCTCGAGCTGGTTGTCGAGCGTCCAGCCGTCGACCGCGTCGATCTTGTCCTGAAGTTCGCTCATTTCCGCGCCGAGCGCGTCAAAGTCCGCACCGTCTTCGCCCATCTCCATACCGATCTGGTTAAAGCGTTCGACCATGTCAGCGGTCGCTCGCGCGCCTTCGCGAACGTTTTCCAGCACGGTTTTGGTGTTGTCGAGCTCCGGCTCCTGCTCGAGATAGCCGACGGTGATGTATTCGCCCGGCCAAGCCTCGCCGGTATAGTCCTTGTCGATCCCGGCCATGATCTTGATCAGAGTCGATTTACCCGCACCGTTGGGGCCGACGATGCCGATCTTGGCGCCTTGATAGAATTGCAGGCTGATATCGCTCAGCACCGGCTTGGGCGCGCCGGGGAAAGTCTTGGTCATGCCCTTCATGACATAGGCGTACTGCGCGGCCATCTGGCGGTCCTTCTGGTAAGCTTGGAAAAGGTTTGGCGCGCCTCTACAGGGGAGGCAGGCGGGGGGCAAGCATGGTTGAGCGGAGATGCTGATGGCTTTGCGCCTAGCACTGCGCCGCGGGGTGCCCTTGCCGCTGCGGCGCGCTGTGGCCCGGTTGCGCCGGGTGGTGCGGGATCGGCTCGACGGCAGCCATTTCAGGCTGGCCCGCAGGCTTGCGCCGCCATGGGATCGCATCGCATCGGTCAGGATAATGCAACCGATCAAACATAGCCCGCTGTGGGAAGGCAAGCTGGCCAACCTGCAACGCGGGGTTGCAATGCTGGACGGGGTGAAAGTGGCGCCGGGCGAGGTATTATCGTTCTGGCACTGGATCGGCCCGCCCACAGCGGCGCGGGGGTTTGCGATAGGCCGGGCGATCCGGGCGGACGAGCCCATCGGTGATCCCGGCGGCGGGCTGTGCCAGTTATCGGGGATAGCCTATGAACTGGGTCTGCGTGGCGGGCTGCACATTGCCGAACGCCACGCCCATTCGCGCGATCTCTATGGCAGCGAGGAAGAACGCTCCACGCCGTTGGGGCTGGACGCCACGGTGGTCTGGCCGTGGAAAGATCTGCGGCTGGAGAACCGGCTTGGTGTTCCGGTGGTGCTGCGGCTAGCGGTGGAGGGGATGGTGCTGAAGGCTTGGCTCGAGGCAGATGGCGAATTGCCCGAACAGCCGCTCAAGCTGGAGCGGGACGATCATGACGACCACCGCCGGGTCACCGTGCAGAGGGCAGGTGCGGTAGTGAGCACCGACCGTTACGCAATCTGACGCACCGCTTGCCAAGCCGCGCCACGAGCGATAGCCGGCCCGGATGCGTTACACACTCTGCGCCACTGCGCTCTCCGCCCTGCTTTTGTCCACCTCGGCGTTTGCCGGACAGCCTGACGATGTCGCCTGGCAAATCACCGCCGACCTCACGACCGAAATCGGTGCGCGTCCGGCTGGGTCCGCGGCTGAAGCGAAGGCGCGTGACTGGGCGGTGGTGCGGCTCAAGAAGCTGGGTTTTCAAAACGTCCGGATCGAACCGTTCACTGTCACTGGTTTTGTACGCGGAGCTGAAACCGCCACGCTGACCACGCCCTACAGTCACAAGCTTCACATCACCGCGCTGGGTTATTCTGCGCCCACACCCGCAGGCGGGCTGACGGCAGAGCTGGTCTATTTCCCCAGCCTTGATGCGCTGAAGGCGGCGCCGGCGGGATCGCTCAAGGGCAAGATCGCCTATATCGATCATGCGATGACCCGGACCCAGGACGGCTCAGCTTACGGCCCCTATGGCAACGCCCGCCGCCAAGGGCCGGGGATTGCCGCTAGCAAGGGCGCGGCCGGGGTTGTGATCCGCTCAATCGGCACTGATATGCACCGCAACCCGCACACCGGGGCGACCAGCTGGCCCGATGGGACCGCCGCAATTCCTGCAGGCGCGGTCTCGCTCCCCGATGGCGAATTGATCGCGCGGATCGCCAAGACCGGCAAGCCGATGACGATCCACTTGGTGCTCGAAGGCCGAGCCCAGCCGAATATGCCATCGGGTAATGTCGTTGCTGAATTGCCGGGGCGCGATCCATCGCTGCCGCCGGTGCTGGTCGCCTGCCACCTCGATAGCTGGGATCTGGCGACCGGTGCGTTTGACGATGCTGCGGGTTGCGGGATCATCACCGCCGCCGCGTTGCGGGCGCACACCAAGGCCAAACCGCTCCGCACGATCCGGGTGCTGTGGGCGGGCAGCGAGGAGATCGGCGTGTTCGGCGGCGCGGCCTATGCCAAGGCCCATGCCGGCGAGCCGCACGCGCTGGCGATGGAAAGCGATTTCGGCGCCGACCGGGTCTGGCGAGTGCAGTTCAACCTCTCGGCCGCAAACAAGCCGATGCGCGACCGGATCGCGGCGGCACTGGCCCCACTGGGGATCGCTGCGGGCGGTGACAAGGCCGGAGGCGGAGCGGACGTTGGCGCGATCATTGCCGCGCAGAAGTTGCCGGTGATCGATCTGGATCAGGATGGCACCCGCTATTTCGATCTGCACCACACGCCCGATGATACGCTCGACAAGATCGATCCGGTGCAACTGGAGCAGAACGTCGCAGCCTGGGCGGCGGTGCTGGAGATTGTCGCGAATGAGCCGGGGGCGATCACCCCTGCCGATTAAGCCCGCACCAGTCCGCCGATAGGCTTGCCCGCGCCACCGGGGAACAGCTTTGGCGCGATCCGCTCGGGATCAAGCCGGAAATGCCCGGCCAGCGCGCCTGCCAGCAACGCATCGATTGATGTGGTCGGCTTCAGATCACGGCCCTCATACAGCTGGCCCTGACCGAGCCCCGGCCAGTCGCTCAGGATCCGGCCACCGGCTACCGTTCCGCCGATCAGCATGGCAAGGCTGGCGGTGCCGTGATCGGTCCCGCCGGTGCCATTGACCGCCGCGGTCCGGCCAAATTCGGTTGCGACCACCACCAGAGTATCGGCCCAGGCCGCACCCAGGTTCTCTTTCAGCGAGGCCAGGAGCGCATCCAATCCTGTAAGTTGGCCACCCAGCCGTCCGCGCTGTCCCGCATGGGTATCCCAGCCGTTCGATTCGGCCATGACGATCCGCGCACTGTCTGGCCCGGACATCAGCGATGCGATCAGCTTGCCCGCTGCTGCCGCTCCCTTGGCATTACCCATGGCCATACTGCCAGCCATCGCGCGGGTTTGCAGCGCTTCGGTCCACAGGCCGGAAAGCTGCGGATCGCCCTCATAGAGCATCGAGACCCGCTGGAGCAGGTCTTGCGGGGCATCGGGCAGGTTGGACGGAGCGTAGCTGCCGACCTGAACTGCACCGCGCAGGGCAGTGGGGATCGTCGCCGAAACCGCCAAGCCCTTGATGCCGGGACCAGGGAGCAGGCCAATCAAGCGGTTCATCCAGCCATCGGGCCGGTCATAAGGCCGCGCCCCGCCGGTTTCGAGCACGTTCTGGCCATCGAAATGCGAGCGATCGCGATAGGGTGAGGCAACGGCGTGGGCGAACAGCGCCTCGCCC
>VFKS01000237.1 GCA_009885425.1 Novosphingobium sp. | reverse complement strand
GGCGCAGGGGTGCCCTATTACGTGCTGGCTCTGGTGCTGACTATGATCGCGTTGGGGCTGTGCCTTTTCGCCCTCAAACGCATTTTCGATCAACTGACCGGTAGAGACAAAGGTGATGGCGATCCACCGGTAGATGCGAAAGAGGCCAACAGGCTGGCCGAAACCTATGCCAACAAGGATGTCTTTGATCCCGACGCGGTTATGCAGCGCTATCTTGAGAATCGGCCGTCCGCGCCAGCAGCCCGTCCGACGCCCGCGCGGCCCTCAGGCTTTGGCAAAAAGGGCCTCTAGCGTTTAGTGCAGGTGTTCAACCACCAGCGTGGTACCATCGATTCCAGTGACCTTCATCTTAGTGCCCGGTTCCGCATCGGGGCCCTTTGCCAGCCATTCGCTGTCGCCCAGCTTCACCCGGCCGCGGCCATCGGCAATGACCTGGCTGACCACCACGACTTCACCAACCGAGCGCGCACCGCGATTGTTCATTCCCGGATCGGCTTCGTCGACCGGATTGCTGCGCAGATAGCGCCGCCCCACGAAGACCGAAACCATCGACAGCGCGGCGAACAGCAGCACCAGCCAAGGCATGCCGAGCGAAGGCACCATCCAGCTGACCAGACCGGTGACCAGCGCTGACCCGGCCATCCAGATCAGGAACACGCCCGGAATGGTCATTTCCCCGATCGCCAGCAGCAGCCCCAGCCCCAGCCAGAGCCAATGCGGTTCAAGCCCTTCGATCACAGTCATTTGCGGGTTCCATCGCTGAGCGCATCCTTGACCAGTGCGCCGATCCCGCCGATCGAGCCGATCAACTGGGTCGCTTCAACCGGGAACAAGATGGTCTTGGCATTGGGCGAATTGGCAAAGGCGGCCACTGCCTCGGTATATTTCTGCGCGATAAAGTAGTTGAGCGCCTGCGTGCCCGACGTGGCGATTGCCTCGGAAACCATAGTGGTCGCCGCAGCTTCCGCTTGCGCCGAGCGTTCGCGCGCTTCGGCGTCGCGGAAGGCGGCTTCCTTGCGGCCTTCGGCCGAGAGGATCGCGCCCTGCTTTTCGCCTTCAGCCCGCAGGATTTCGGCGGCGCGCAGGCCTTCAGCTTCGAGGATGTTGGCGCGCTTTTCGCGTTCGGCCTTCATCTGGCGGGCCATGGCGTTGGAAATATCGGCCGGCGGTCGGATATCCTTGATTTCGATCCGAGTGATCTTGACGCCCCACGGCGCGGTGGCGTGATCGATCACCATCAGCAGCTTGGCGTTGATTTCATCGCGCCGTGACAGTGTTTCATCAAGGTCCATGCTGCCCATCACGGTG
>VFKS01000517.1 GCA_009885425.1 Novosphingobium sp. | reverse complement strand
GTTTCAACTTCAGGAAGCTCTGGCATGGCCGGTGGGTAGGCAAGCTGCGACTGCTCGGCAATTGGTTTCGCATTGCAACTGAACTGCAGCTCGGCTAGCGCCGCTGTCAAAGACCAACACCGGGAGAATCAACCATGTCCTATTCGCTTTACCAGTCGGCCGTGCCCGGCTTCATTTCGATGCTCGGCAATATGACGGCCTGGCTCGACAAGGCCGCTGCGCAAGGCGACGAGGCGAAGCTGATCGAAGCGCGGTTGGTGCCCGATATGCTGCCGCTGTCCCGCCAGATCCAGATTGCTTCGGATGCGGCAAAGGGAGTCGCCGCGCGGCTGACCGGCACTGAGCCACCGGCCATGCCAGACACCGAAGCGAACTTTGCCGATCTCAAAGCACGCTGTGACAAGACCATCGACTTTCTGAAGTCGATCGATCCCGCCGAGTTCGATGCCGGCGCCGCAAACGAGGTGGTGCTGACTTTCCCCAATGGCGCCGGGCTGCGCTGCGATGGCACCGCGTTCCTGACCGGGTTTGCCGTCCCGAACTTCTATTTCCACGCCGCGATGACCTATGCAGTCTTGCGCGCGCAGGGGATCGAATTGGGCAAGACCGACTACCTGATGCACCTTGCCCCTTACATGTTCGCGCCGCCCGCCCCCGCAGCCGAATAATCGGGTCAAATCTGCACACGCTTTCACTGGCACCGCGCGGCGCTTGTCGCTAAGGCGCGGGGCCATGAGCGATACAGTTTCCTTCGGTTACGAAGAGGTCACTCCGGCGGAGAAGACCGAGCGGGTTGGCGCGGTGTTTTCCGCCGTCGCCAAGAAGTACGACGTCATGAACGACGCCATGTCGGCGGGCATGCACCGGCTGTGGAAGGACAAGTTCGTGCGGCGGCTCAAACCCCAGCCGGGTGAGCAGATCCTCGACATGGCCGGCGGCACCGGCGACATCGCCTTTCGCATGGCTGCGATGGGCGCGACGATCACCGTATCCGACATCAATCAGGATATGCTCGATGTCGGGATCGAACGGGCGATCGACAAAGGCCTCGATGACCTGGTCTGGTCGCGCCAGAACGCCGAAGTGCTGAGCTTTCCGGACCGGTTCTTCGATGGCTACACCATCGCATTTGGCATTCGCAACGTCACCCGGATCGATGCCGCGCTGACTGAGGCATACCGCGTGCTCAAGCATGGCGGGCGGTTCTATTGCCTGGAATTTTCGACAACCGAGTGGCCCGGCTTCAAGGAAGCCTATGATTACTACTCGCACAATCTGGTCCCCCGGATTGGTGAGGCGATCGCCGGGGATGGTGACAGCTATCGCTATCTGATCGAATCGATCCGCCGGTTCCCGCCCATGCCTGAATTTGAGGCAATGATCCGCACCGCCGGGTTCGTGAACACCCGGGTTGAACCGATTCTGGGCGGTCTGGTGGCCATTCACTCCGGTTGGAAAATTTGACATGCCACGTGCGTTGACCGCGCCCGGCGAAGCCGTGCGCTCGCGCAACACCGGAAGGCGGGCAACGGCATGACCCGCCCCACCACCCATATTCTTCGTCTGCTGCGCTGGGGCCGGATCCTGGCACGGCACGGCGCGCTGCGCGGGATCGAGAATGATCCCAACACCCCGCCGCAGGTCCGCCGCCTGATCCGGGTCGCGCGGATGGGCACGTTCCAGCCCAAAGTGCCCGACTATGCCGGGGCGTTTCAGGCGATTGGCCCGGCGGCGATCAAGCTGGGGCAGACGCTGGCAACCCGCCCCGACATTGTCGGCGAGGAAGCCGCGCACAACCTGTTGCTGCTGCAAGATAGCCTGCCACCCGTCCCCTTTGCGGCGATCAAGCGCGAGATTGAGACCAGCTTTGGCAAACCGGTCGAGGCATTGTTCGCTTCGATCGAGGAAGTATCGGTCGGCGCCGCCTCGATCGCGCAGGTCCACCGTGCGGTGACCATCGAAGGACGGGATGTCGCGGTCAAAGTGCTGCGCCCCGGCATTCGCGAAAAGTTCGGCGCCGATATCCAGACCTATGAATGGGCCGCAGCGCACCTTGAGGCTTTGGGCGGCGAGCCGGCCCGGCTGCGCCCCCGGCTGGTGATCGCCAATTTCAAGCGCTGGACCCTGCGCGAACTCGATCTGCGGCGCGAGGCGGCTTCGGCGTCAGAACTTGCTGAGAAGATGCAGGACACCGAGGGCTACCTCGTTCCCGGCATCGACTGGGATCGAACCAACAGCCGGGTGATGACGATCGACTGGATCGACGGGATCAAGATCAACGAAACCGAAGCGCTCCGCGCCGCCGGGCACGATCTGCCGGCGCTCGCCGAGCATCTGGTGCTGACCTTCCTGCGTCAGGCGATCAGCAACGGATTTTTCCATGCCGATATGCACCAGGGCAACCTGTTCGTGCAGTCCAACGGGACTATCGCCGCGATCGATTTCGGGATCATGGGCCGGATTGACCGCCGCGCCCGGCTCTGGCTGGCCGAGATCCTCTATGGGCTGACAACGGGCAATTACCGCCGCGTCGCCGAGATCCATTTCGAGGCGCAGTACGTTCCGAGCTATCATTCGGTCGATGAGTTCGCCACGGCGTTACGTGCAGTCGGTGAACCGACCCGCGGACGCCCGGTCAGCGAGCTGTCGGTCGGGCAGATGCTCGACAGTCTGTTTGCGATCACCCGCGAGTTCGACATGGCGACCCAGCCGCACCTGCTGCTGCTGCAAAAGACCATGGTGATGGTCGAAGGCCTCGCCACCCAGCTCAATCCCGGGATCAATATGTGGGATGTCGCCGCGCCCTATGTCCGCGACTGGATCCGCGACGAATTGGGGCCAGAGGCGGCGATCGCCGACCGGCTGCGCACGGATGCCGAAACGCTGCTGCGCCTGCCCGATCTGATCCGCCGGATCGAAGACAAGTTCCCGGCCAAGGGCGGCGCGCCTGAAGCCCCGCCGCTGCCCGAGATCGAGTTGATCTGGGCAAGGCGGCAAGGCGGGCGCGGCTGGCTGGGCTATCTGGCTGCAGCCGGGCTCGGCGGCGCCGGGCTGTGGGCGGCGCAGATGCTGGGCTGGCTCTAAGGCCATGGACCTCGAAGCCCTGCTGCTGCATTTCTTTGAAACCGACGACCCCGCGACACTGACCGAGGCTGAATTCGGCATCGCCATCGAACGCCTCAAGATCGGGTTCGGGGTCGAGCGCGATGCCGGCCGCAAATTTGCGCTGTGGACCCTGCTCCACACCTTTGATGCAGCGCCGCTCCCAGCAGAAGCCTTTGCCAAGGAGCCAAAGCTCAAGGCGGCCGCCGAGGACTATCTCAGTGCGGCATTCCGGCTCGAACGGTTTGGCGATCCCGAAAGCTGAATAGCAAAACGCCCCGGACTCGGCTGAGTCCGGGGCGTTTTGTTTGCTACGCTAGCGCTGGATCAGAAATCGTAACCCACGCGAAGCCCGATGGTGCGTGGGTTGATTACCACCACATAGGGGCGCGAGCCGCACTGGCCGCACTGCAGATAGCGCGAAACCTGACCGCGTTCGTCGAACACGTTCGAGGCGAACAATTCCAGATTGAGATGTTCGAACTCAACCCCAAAGGCCAGATTGACACTCGCAAAGGCCGGCAGTTCGCCGATGGTTGCCGCAGGCCCAGCGCGCACTTCGGTGGTGGCAGAGCCCTGATAGGACGCATTGACCTGACCGTAAGCCTTGGTCGTCCCGCTGAGGTCCGCAGTGTAACGCGCGGTTCCGGCCACCTTGAACTTTGGCGTGATCGGCAGGCGGGTGCCGGTCGGTGAGGCGATCGAGTTGGGATTGCCATTTGGCAAGGTATTGGTGCAAGCGAAAGTCAGATCTTCCCCTTCGCAGAGGTTTTTGGTGATCTTGGCATCAGTATAGGCCGCCGCAACCTGGAAGCTGAAGGGACCGCGGTTGTAGGCGATATCGACGTCAATCCCCCGGATCCGAGCATCCGGACCGTTGTGGATTTCGGTGAAGCTGTTTTCACCGAGGAACGCGAACTGGAACTTCTGCCAATCCTGCTGATAGATCGCACCGTTGATCCGCAGGCCCGGTGCCAGCGTGACCTTCCAGCCCAGCTCATAGTTGACAAGGAAGTCCGGTTCGTACGGCGGAATGGAACCACGGCGGTTGATCCCGCCGGGGCGGAAGCCCTTGGACGCGGTGGCATAAAGCAACACATCGTTGCTGGGCTTGTAGTTCAGGTTGAAGCGCCAAGTGAAACCGTCACCCTCTGCCTTGACCGGATCAACCCCGCTGCCGTTCCAGACACCCAGATTGGTGCACGGTGTGCCCGCAATGGCCGCCGGGAACAACGTAACGCCGGGCGTACCCGCCACCGGGCGCAGCCGCGATCCGGTGGTGGTAAAGCACTGGGCAACCCCGGTACGCGAAGAACCAGCGGCGTTATAGGGTGTGGCCGAATAGTTGGCGTTGGGATTGCGGCCAAAGCCGAAGAATCCGATCAGGCTGTTGTCAAACTTGTAATACCGGCCCCCGGCAGTCAGGGTCAGCTGGTCGGTAATGTCAAAGCTGGCTTCACCAAAGGCGGCATAGTCCTTGTCGATCCGGTGCTGCTTGGTCAGCCACAATGTTCCATTGAGGCCGTTGACCGAGCGCAACGGGCCAAGGTTGGCGACCTGATAGTCCTGCAAGATATCATTCGACTGGTACTGATAAAACAGTCCGGCAACCACCCGAAAGCGATTTTCCTGCGGCGAGGCGATCCGCAGTTCCTGGCTGAACTTCTTGAAGTGATCCTTGCCGATCACTTTCTGGCTGGGGTTGATGGTGTTACCCAGCGCATCGGTGAAATAGAAATATCCGGCCAGACCGCCATAGTACGAATAGAGCGCATCATAGGCTTCGGAATAGTCGGTATAATCGCTCGAGCTATTGGTCTTGCGATCAAGGTAGGCCCCGGCATAGGTGACATCCCAATTGCCGATCTTGCCTTCGATGGTCAGCGAAGCCTGGGTGAATTTGTCCCCCCGGAATTCGGGCGCAAAGCGCTGAACCTGCAGATCGCCAACCGACGGGTCATAGGCAAACGAGCCTTGCGAACTGGTGCTCTGATACATCACCGCCGGGGTGATCGTCCAATTGTCGTCCAGCTCGATCCCCAGCGCGGCGCGGCCGCCGATGGTTTCGGCGGTGTTGTAATTTTCTTCCACAAAAGCCGCGTTGTTGACGCGGATGCCGCCATTGGTCGAAGGCGGGCAGCCCAGCGGGTTCGGTTCGGGCAAGAAAGCGCGGCAGCCAGGAACGTTGTCAATAAAGCCCGCGTCACGCTTGTAGAAACCGACCACACGGATCGCCATCATGTCGTTGATCGGCGTGTTGGCAAAGAATTCGAACTTGCCGCCGTATGCGCCGCCGGAGACCGAGTTAACCTCGGCATCGAAGCCACCTTCGGACTTCGAGGTATCGGGCTTGTTGGTGATGATCCGGATCGTCCCGGCCTGCGACGAAGCGCCATAGAGCGTCCCCTGCGGGCCCGACAGGCTTTCGATCCGGGCGATGTCATAGATGTGGACATCAAGGTTGCCGCCGATCGTGGTGACGGGCTGTTCGTCAAGGTAAACACCGACCGAAGGCAGCGATCCTGAGTGGTTCCCGTCTCCGCCCGAAGCGACGCCGCGCATGTAGATCACGTTGACGCCGGGGGTGCCGCTACCCTGGAAGGAAACCGAGGGGAGCTGCTGGGCATAGCCGCTGAAGTTCGAAATGTTGAGCTGTTCCAGCTTGGCCGTCCCGATCGCCTGGATCGAGATCGGAACTTTCTGCAAGCTTTCCGAACGCTTCTGCGCGGTAACGACGATTTCGACGCTGTCGGTGTTTTCCTCATCCGCGGTTTGCGCGAATGCCGGTGCAGCGATGATAGCGGTGGAGGTGAGCAGCGCGGCAAATGTGGCGCGGCGAGTAGCAATACGCATGGAGAACCCCTTGTTGACGTAGCAACTGGCAAGACTCTGAGTCCTGCCAACCGCCTCGTCAAGCAGCGGTGTTAAGAAATTGCCAATCAGCCCGCCGAGAGTGACACTTTTACAACGTTTTTGGCACAGCCGGGTAACAATCGAGCACATCGCCCAAAGCTTCACGCAGCGGGCCGAGATGCGCCGTAAACGGCTTCCACGCCTCGGTCCCCTCACGGAAAATCGGCTGCCGGACCTGTTCCGAACTGGGCGTGCGAACCGCGCGTTCGGTGTTGTAAAATGAAAGGCAGCTATCCTCAAACTCCACCCCGCAATAATCCAGCAAGCGGCGGACCTCGGCCTCGGTATCATCGACCATATTTTCGTAAGTCACCCGGTGAACCGCGCCGGGCTGAACCCGGTCAAAATGCGCCATCAGCCGCACGTAATCGCGGTAATAGCGGCCCATGTCTGACAGCGAGTAGCTGAACGCCTGCCCCTTGGCGAAGTGCTGCTTGAAGTTGGAGAAGCAGCACCCGAGCGGATGGCGCCGTGCGTCGATGATCTTCGCACCCGGCAGGATCAGCCGGATATAGGCCACGTGCATCCAGTTGTTAGGCAGTTTGTCGATGAACAGCGGCCGCTCGGTCTTGCGTTGGATTCGGGTCCGTTCGAGGAACTCCTCACCCTGCCGCGCCAGTTGCTCGGCGCTGAGGCCCGCGAGGTTCTGCGGAAAGGCACCGCCGCGCCGCGCCATGGCCGGGATATCGGGCAGTTCGGTGGTGCCTTCGATCAGGCTGTGGCTGGAGAGGATCTGCTCGACCAGCGTCGATCCAGCGCGCGGCATCCCCAGCACAAACACCGGATCGGGCGCATCGCAGCCTTGCCCGGCCCGATCCGCGAAGAATTCCGGGGTGCATAGCTCGATCAGGCTATCGACCAGCCGGGTGGTTTCATCGGCCTCGTAATCAAGCTCGGTCTTGCGCAGGGCATTGCCGGCCGCATAGTGGGCAAAGGCCGCATCGGCCTGCGCGCGATCTTCCAGCGCCTTGCCCAGCGCGAAGTCGAGGTGAAAGCGGTCTTCTTTCGCCACTTCGCCGCTGGCCAGAGCGGCCTCCATCGCAGCGATATCGGCGCCCGAAAACTTGACCGTTTTGAGATTGGCAAGGCTCCACCACACTTCGCCCAGCCCCGGCATCTGTTCGATCGCTTTGCGGTAGGCCGCAACCCCCTCGTCCAGCCGCCCAACGGTTTTGAGCATATGACCAAAGCTCATCCAGACCCGCGGCTGGTTCGGGGCTTGTTGCAGCACCCGTTCGTAAAAGCCGATCGCTTCGTCGAATTCGCCGATCCGGCCCAGCGCGGCGGCTTGCAGGTTGGCATGGCCGGGATTGTCCGGCTCTTCGGCCAAGACCTGGCCCAGTTGCTCGATCGCCTCGGTCGGGCGGTTCTGACGGTACAGCACCAAGGCCAGATTGGCCCGCGCGGCGGTGAAGCTGGGGGACAGCTCAAGCGCGCGGCGCAGCAGGGTTTCGGAATCCCGATAACGCCCGATCCGTCCGGCCACTTCGGCCAGCATCCGGATCGCGGCGACTTCGAACGGGCGTTCCTTCAGATGTT
>VFKS01000099.1 GCA_009885425.1 Novosphingobium sp. | reverse complement strand
GCGCCGGCGAAGAAGGCCTGCCCTACGTCTATCTCGGCTATTGGGTTCAGGGCTCGGCCCGGATGCAGTACAAGGTCCGCTATCGCCCGATGGAACGGCTCAGCCGCCAAGGCTGGTCGCGGTTGAGCGAAGCGGAACAAGACCACCTGATCGCGGTAGCGACCGAACTGAACCGCCGTCCGGCCCAGCCGATCGACGGCAGTACCAAGGATGGCGTACCGGGGGTGCAGGAGCAGTACCGGGTTAGCTAAGAAGCTCGCGATCCAGCCAATGCGCCGCCAATGCACCGGCAAGCTGTGCTGCAATAAACGGCAGAACATTTGATGGGGCGATCCCGGCGAAGCTGTCGCTCAGGCTGCGGGCAATCGAGATCGCCGGGTTGGCAAAGCTGGTTGAGGCGGTGAACCAATAGGCGGCAGCGATATACAGTGCGACGCTGGCCGGAACCGCCGCCGGGCGGTGGCGGACGGTCAGCAGAATTGTCGTGACCAGCCCGAAAGTGGCGATGAATTCGCTTAGCCATTGCCCCGGCCCCTCGCGCAATTTGGCGGACACTTGCAGCACCGGCAGATCGAACATCAGATGCGCGGCCCACACGCCCAGAATCCCGCCGATCACCTGCGCGGCGACGGTGGCGGCGAGTCCCTTCCAACTGGAATCCCCGCGCAGCCGCATCACCAGACTAACCGCCGGGTTGAAATGTGCGCCCGATATTGGCCCCAGCATCGCGATTAGCACGAACAACATGGCGGCAGTGGCGACAGTATTGCCGAGCAGGGCGACTGCGACATTCCCGCCCGCCAGTGCCTCGGCCATGATCCCCGAACCGACTACCGTGGCGAACAGGAAGAAGCTGCCGAGCGCTTCGGCCCATAGGCGTTGTTTCATGGTCTGGCCCCTGATCCCTTTGGGCCCGCATAGGGCGCGAATATGGCGGTTATGTTACGATCCCCTGACAGCAAAACCCCCTCCCCGCGCGGGCGGGAAGGGGGCAAGGCTTGTCGTTTCCAGTCGAAGGAATCAGGCCGGGAGGCCCGAGATCGATTTCATTTCCATGAAGTCCTTGAGGCCTGCAAGCCCGCCTTCACGGCCGTTGCCGGACTGCTTGTAGCCGCCGAACGGTGCGCCGGGGCTGGGGCCCCAGTTATTGACCGCAACCATCCCGGCGCGCAGCTGAGAAGCGACGCCAGCGGCCTTGGCTGGATCGCCGGTGATGGCCGCCGAAAGCCCGTATTCGGTGGCATTGGCTAGCTCGATTGCGTCTTCGAGGGTGTCATAGGTCAGGATCGTCGCGACCGGACCAAAGATTTCCTCCTGCGCAATCCGCATATCGGGTGTCACGCCGGAAAATACCGTTGGCTGGATGTAATAGCCGCGGTTGACGTTCGCCGGCAGATCGGTGCCGCCGGTTTCCAGCGTCGCGCCTTCGTCGATTGCCGACTGGATCAGATCGCGGATCTTGTCGTACTGGGCCTTGTTGACCACCGGGCCGAGATGATTGCCCTCAGCCATCGGATCGCCGACTTGCGTCGCCGAATACATCGCCTTGTAGAACCCGACCACTTCGGCCTCACGGTTCTTGGCGGTCAGCACCTTGGTCGGCGAAATGCACGATTGGCCGGTGTTGATCAGCGGACCCATGGCGACGGCGGGTAGGTGCGCGGCCAGATCGGCATCGGGCAGGACCAGATTGGGGCTCTTCCCGCCGAGTTCCTGATGGACACGCTTGACGGTTGGCGCGGCGGCAATTGCCACGGCGATCCCGGCGCGGGTCGATCCGGTGAAGCTGACCATTTCGATGTCCGGGTGGCTGGAGATGGCGTTGCCGGTGGTTGGGCCGTCACCCTGAACCATATTAAACACGCCCGGGGGGACGCCAGCAGCATCGAGGATTTCCGCGAAAATCTTGGCGTTGGTTGGGCATTCTTCCGAAGGCTTGAGCACCATGGTGTTGCCGCCAGCGAGCGCCGGGGCGACTTTCAGCGCGATCTGGTTGAGCGGCCAGTTCCACGGGGTGATCATCCCGACCACACCGATCGGCTCGTAAGCCACCTTATAGCCCGGACCGTCTTCCATGAAGTTGAAGTCCTGCAACGCGGCAATCGTCCCCAGAAAGCCGCCAATCCCGGCGCCGACCTGCGCGGTGGCTGCGAACGAGACGGGCGCGCCCATTTCTTCGGCCATCGATTGGGCGAGATCGCCAGTGCGCTTTTTGTATTCCTCGACAATCCGGTTCATCACCGCGAGGCGTTCTTCGCGGGTGGTCTGGCTCCACGATTTGAGCGCGCGGCGGGCGGCGGCAACCGCCTTGTCGACATCGGCCTTGGTGCCGATCGAGATAACCGAGCAGGCCTCTTCAGTGGCGGGGTTGATCACTTCGCGGCGGGCGCCGCCTTCGCTATCGACCCATTTGCCGTCGATGTAGTGTTGCAGCAGCTCGCGCATCCTCGAATCTCCTCTTAATGGATCGATTAACTTGAGGACTATGTCGGTCTGCGGCGGACAGATTGCAAGATGCAATCGATAGAGCAGAGCCCAGCCGCGCTATCAGCGCGGCGAGAGCCACCCGGACAGCACCGCTGGGTTGTAGAGTGACTTGGCTTCGCTAGCTTGCAAGGGCCGTTTCCACTTCGGCTCGGCCCTGCGCCATTGTCCAAGAGCGGCTAGCCCGCCCGCCGGATCGCTGATCATCTGGCGTTCGATTGCGCCCAGACGAGCGGCCGCTTGTCGCAGCGGTGCGGCGCTGCGACTGAGGCTGGCGGGATAGCGTTCGTCGATCAGCTGCAGCTGTGAGCGCGCAGAAGAAATTAGCAATGCTGCCGTTGCGCCATCACCGCTTTGTGCGCTGCGCCTGGCCGAATCCAGCGCCGCATCGATCCGCACCAAAGTGCTGGCCAGATCGATCCGCGCGGGCGCGCGGCAGGCCTGCGGGCTAAGCGCACGAACGTAGCTCGCTAGTCCGGTCAGCACCGCCGGGCTGGGGGTGGGGCCATCGAACTCCTGCGTGATCAGGCCCAGGATAAAGAGCTCCAATTCGCCACGGTCCTGGCTTTGATCGATTTTGAGCAGCGCCTTGTCGCCGGCGAGGTTGGGGATCGGCTTGGGATTAAACTGGCCGTCACCGCGATGCGAACTAAACAGCGATGCGGTGACATCGGCGGTGCCCGGCGCGCCGCTGAGACCCGGATAGGAAAAGGCCGGATTGTCATGCCCGGCGCGGTGACAACTGTTGCATGACAGGCCTGATCGCGCGGCCTGCCCGCCCAACAGCAGCGGCGCACGGAATGCAGCTGCACCGATTGCGATGCTGCGGGTTTGCGCCGGATCAGTGGGCGCAGTCAGGCAATCACCGGGTTCGCTAGTCAAGTCCGCCTTAAGCTGGTTCGGCACAGTCCACCGCGCCGACATTGGCAGCGGCGTGCGATCAGCTGCGCCTGCCAGCGCGGCGCAGGTTGCCCCCAACACCAGCAACACTCCCCTGCGGATCATCCCCGATCAGGGCCGCGTTCGATCCAGCGGCGCAATTCGTCGGATTGGGCGCAGCCAAAGGTGCAGATCCGATCGAGCCGCGCCAGCATCTGTTTGGCCCCTGCCAGGTCACCGCGTTCCAACATCATCTCGCCGGAATACTCGATTGCGCCCAGGTGCTGCGGAGCGATGGTGAGCGCGGCCTTGTAGTAGCCCTCGGCAAGGTCATAGCGACCCAGCTTGCGGTTGGCGAAGCCCAGATAGGTCAGCAGATCCGGGTGCGGGCCAAAGGCCCGTTGCGCGGCTTTGAGCGCCACAATAGCCTCGCCATAGCGGCGCTCGTTGATCAGCGAAACGGCGGCAATATAGGCCTGATCGCCTTGCGCGGCAGAAGCGAAGGTATGCGGGTCAAGGCGTTCAATCCGCGCCTGTTTGCCTGCGCCGATCGCGGCTGTCACTTCGCTGAGGCCCTGCTCGATCGCGGTCTTTTCAGCGCAGGTTCCGCCGCAGGCGGTGGACCGCTTTTGCAGCCAATCCAGCTGCGCCTGGGCTTTCACCGGATCACCCAGTTTGGCATAGACCACACCCAGCGTGATTTGTGCTGGGAGCAGATCGGGATCGTATTTGGCCGCCTTTTCAAGATAGCCGCGCGCGCCCTTGGCATCGCCGCGGCCCAGCTTGGCCGTGGCCATCAACAGATTGGTATTGGCATCTTTCGGGGCCACGGTCAGCACCCGGCCAAAGGCCCGCTCGGCATCTTTCCAGCGTTCTTCGCGCAAGGCAGCGATGCCGTTGCGGTATTCCATTGCCGGATCGTATTGCGGCGTGCTTTCGCTGGGCATCGATCCCCCGCCACCACCGCCGCCGCCGGCGGCCCAGACCGGCAGGGTTGGAACGGCCAGGGTCAACGCGGCCGAGCCCAACAACGCGGCAATCCTTAGCGAATGGGACATCGGCGACCTCCATTGCGAGTGAGTCGCAGATAGCATCCGCGCGGCGATCCGACAACCGGCGCTAGGCTTGGCGATAGAAGCTGGCTTCGGCCTCGCGGCCGCGCCAAAGGACAAGTGTTGGTCAATTCGCTGACCGGTTGGTCAGGGCGAAGGTTTCCAGAATGAAATGGGGTACGGTCAAAATCGAAATCAGCATGATTGCGGAACGTATGATGCCGGCTTCAACCGGCACCTGGCCCTGTCCTGCCAGCAGCATGACCCCTCCGGCTGCGGACAACAAAAAGACGGCTGCGATAATGGCGGTCTTTTTGGTCCGCGATATCGCCCCCGTTTCCTTCAGTGCATCGGCCATGTGGCGGGGAGAATGCAGCCCGCAAAAAAATACCGCAAACGCCAGCAGCGGCGGTAGGAACAGCGTTGCGACCAGGCAGGACAGCAGTTCAACGGCTCTCCTTACCTCAGCATTCTGAAACGACCAGAAGGTGAATGTCAGGCAGCCAAGTAGCGCGGGCACGGAGGTACAGGCCAGCAGATCGGCGATGATTCGGCCATTCTGGTTGCCGGTCAGAGTGTCAAAAATCATGGCCACTTCGGCCGGCCGGGCCAGCGCCGGTGTGGCAACTAACGCCCACGCCACCATCAGCGACAGGAACGGATCGGCTGCGTTTAGCCAGTCGCGGCTGAAATGCAGGATCGAAACGAACAGGAACAGGCACAGCGCCAACTCGGGCGTGACCAGCCACAATCCGGCTGTCACGGCGGCGCACGCGACGTAGCCCAGGATGATTTTAAGCCGGTCCACCCGTCCGACCAAGCCATAGCGCAACGCGGCAATCTCAATATCGAGCGTCCCGTGCGGGATGCCAAACACCGCGATTGCCAAAGCGCAGGCGGCCGTAAACGAGGCGCTGCCCAACGGGCCAAAGCGCAGACTTACGATAACCAGGGCGGCGGTCACAGCGGGAAGCAGGCACAGGCGCAGCGCGCTTGCAGCGGCTGCGCCTGTGGGAAACGGCAGGCGGATAGTGGTCATGGCGCTGATCATATCCTCCTGCCGGTTCGTCCCTATTTACCGTCTCAGGCCTATGCGGTTTCGCCGTATTCCGCCTGCGACTTGCGAGTGGCGATGAGGTAAATGAGCACGCCCACCCCGGCCTTCGCGATTAGATCGGCAATAGTATAGCCGACCTGGACACCCACCGTTACGCTTGATCCGCTCAGGTTGGTGTAGGGGATCATGTACACAATCGGGTAGAAACCCCACGAAGCAAAGGTCAGCAGCCGGGCCTTCTTGACCAGTTCGCGAACGCTCGCTGGCTGGTTTTCGATCGAAGCCCCAAGGCCAACGAACAGCTGATACATGATGTAGACAAACGGGATGGCCGAAAGCGTGCCCCACAGCGCGCGAGTCGGAATGTCGGTGGCGATTTCGCCGGGGTAACCCAGCACAATCATCAACGCGGCGGCGGCGCCCAGCTTGGTCGACTTCGAAATCGTCTCGTCGGATGACAGGCGCATCACCAGAATCAGTTCGATCAACAGCAATGGCACGGTCAGCAACCAATCGACATAGCGATAGGCGTCATTGAAGGCATAACCCGATGCCGCGACGACGCCATCCTTGACCGAATAGGCGCCCTCCCAGCTCTCAAAGATACGGAAGTAGTGGTAGGCGGCAATTGCGCACACCAGACCTGAGATGGTCAGTGCTGTCTTGTAGGCGGGCCCGACCTGCGAACGCCCCAACCACAAAAACACCGTTGCCGCTGCCATCGTCGCAAACGTAAACGAAAAAGCGTTATAAACCAATGAGTATTGGCCAATCGATAACATATCCATTGCGGTCGTCCCCTTTAGACAGCGCGATTTTTCGCGACTGTGGGGTGATACGCCGCGGTTGACGGGCTTCAACCTATACGAAATACCATGTCCTAAAGGCCGACGCGGCAGCTCGTTTGGCGTTCTTGCATTATCAAGCGCGCCATTCTGTCAGGCAGTGGACAGGCTGGGAGGGACAATTGGCTGTCATGCGCCACGCCGAAACGCGTCTGAAATCGCTCATCGCCGATAGCCCAATAGCGTCGGTGATCAGCGACCCACGGGTGAAAGACAACCCGATCATCTGCTGCAACGAGGCCTTTGTAGCGCTGACAGGCTATGCCGAAGCGGAAATCGTTGGACGCAACTGCCGGTTTCTGGCGGGCCCGGCGACGGAGCCGTGGTTGACCGAGGCGATCCGTAGCGGTGTGCGCCGGCATGCTCCGGTGCTGGTCGAGATCCTCAACTACAAGCGTGATGGCACCCCGTTTCGAAACGCCGTGCTGGTTGCCCCCATTTTCGACGATGATGGGGAACTGGAATACTTCCTGGGATCGCAGGTTGAACTGGAGCCGGATGCCCTAACCACCAATGCCAATCGGCGGATGGCCGCAGCCATTGCGGTAAAGGCGTTACCGCCGCGCCAGCAGGAAGTGTTGACCCAAATGGCGGCCGGGTATCTGAACAAGCAAATCGCTTACCGCCTCAACCTCAGCGAGCAGACGGTCAAAATGCACCGCGCGGCTTTGATGGCGCGGCTTGGTGCTGCCACCACGGCCGATGCCATCCGGATCGCGGTCGAAGCTGGGCTTTAACCTCTGGCTTGGCCAAGCAGATCACCTGGCACCATAAAGCGCCGCCTCTTCAGTCCGCCGCCGGACCAGCCCATTCATCCGCTTGCCCCCGGCATGAACCCATTTTCCAAACTCCGCCTGTGCGCCGGTAAAATCGCCCGCCTTGTGCCGCTTGGTCAGTGTCGCCTTGGCAATCGCCCCGGTGTTGTAGTGAAAGCTGACCAGCGCATCGAACTGGTTCTGGCTGGTAGGACTGTCACCCACAGCGCGCGCCACTTCGCGGGAAAACCGGACTAGATCGTGTTCCAGCCGGGCATCGCATTCGGCCGCGGTCCAGACCGTGCCCTGCACGATGCTCATGCCGGTCGCGCCCCAGCCGATTGTCCATGGATCGCCGCCGGTTCCAGGATCGGGATAGGCGGCAAAGCAGCCATCAGGGCGGCGCTTGGCACAGCCCTCAAAGCGCTTGATCAGCGCGATGCCAGCAGGACTGATGTGGCGGGAAAGCCGGTCGCCAAGGGGCGTGGAGTGGTGTGGGGGTTTAGGGTCTGAAGCTGGCGCAACAGCCGGTTTCCGCGCTTTCATCCGGCGCAACGCTTCGAAAAAATCGAGATTGAAATACATGCCGGGCGTGCCTCGCGAATCGGTTTGGGAGGCGGGGTAAATAGGCAGGAACGAGCCGTGTAGGAAAATCAAAAAAAGGGCGCCCCAGTTGCCCGGGACGCCCTCTCTTTCAGCAGCCTGATCGGTGGCTCAGGCGCTGTAGTACATATCGAATTCGACCGCCGATGGGGTCGTTTCCCAGCGCAGCTGCTCGGCCCACTTCAGTTCGCTGTAGGCGTCGATCTGGTCCTTGGTGAACACGCCGCCCTGTAGCAGGTAATCGTGATCGGCCTCAAGGCTTTCCAGCGCTTCCCGCAGCGAACCACAAACGGTCGGCACTTCGGCCAGTTCAGCCGGCGGCAGATCGTACAGATTCTTGTCCATCGCTTCGCCCGGATGGATCTTGTTCTTGATCCCGTCGAGCCCGGCCATCAGCAGCGCGGAATAGCACAAGTAAGGATTGGCCATCGCATCGGGGAAACGGAATTCGACGCGCTTGGCCTTGTCACCGGCACCGTATGGAATGCGGCACGAGGCAGAGCGGTTGCGGGCCGAATAGGCCAGCAGCACCGGCGCTTCGTAACCCGGGACCAGCCGCTTATAGCTGTTGGTAGTCGGGTTGGTGAAAGCGTTCAGCGACTTGGCGTGCTTGATCACCCCGCCGATGAAGTACAGGCACATATCCGAAAGACCGGCATAGCCATTACCCGCGAACAGCGGCTTGCTGCCATCCCAGATCGAGATGTGGGTGTGCATTCCCGACCCGTTATCACCCTTGATCGGCTTGGGCATGAAAGTGGCGGTTTTGCCGTAAGCATGGGCAACCTGATGCACGACATACTTGTAGACCTGCATCCGGTCAGCGGTCTCGACCAAGGTGCCATAGGTCAGCCCCAGTTCGTGCTGCGCGGCGGCGACTTCGTGGTGGTGCTTGTCGCAGGGCAGGCCCATTTCGAGCATGGTCGCCACCATTTCACCGCGGATATCAACGCAGCTATCGATCGGCGCGACCGGGAAATAGCCGCCCTTGACCCCCGGGCGATGGCCCATGTTGCCGCCTTCGTAGTCCTTGTTGGTATTGGTCGGTAGCTCGATATCGTCGATCCGGAAACCCGAACCGTCATAGCCGTCGTAATACTTCACATCGTCGAACATGAAGAATTCGGCTTCGGGGCCGACATAGACGGTATCGCCAGTCCCGGTGGACTTGACGTAAGCTTCGGCGCGCTTGGCCGTGGAACGCGGATCGCGGCTGTAGAGATCGCCGGTCGAAGGTTCGACAATGTCGCAAACCAGAATCATCATCGGGGTCGCGCTGAACGGATCGATATAGACCGCGTCGAGATCCGGCTTGAGGATCATGTCGCT
>VFKS01000204.1 GCA_009885425.1 Novosphingobium sp. | reverse complement strand
TGGTATTCATAAGGTCCAAGCTGCGAGATCCGCAGCGGCTCGATCCCGATCACATGCTTGGCATGACCCGATCGCAACACCGCGCCGAGCAGCGGCTTGGCCAGCTTGTCATTGGCGACAATTACTGCCGAAGCGCCTGAGTCTTCCAGAATGTGGAGGTGATCGCGCTCGGTATTGGTGACATAGGCCGGGACAGTAATGCAACCTGCTGCCATTATCGCGAAATCGGCGATGCACCATTGCGGCCGGTTTTCCGAAACCAGCATCACCCGGTCGCCATCCTTCAGCCCCAGCGCGCGGAGCGATTCCGCCATACAGCAGACCTGGCGAACCGCCTCAGTCCAGCTGATCGGCTGCCAGCCGCCGCCCTGCTTGGCCCACAAGAACGGCGCATCGCCGCGCGCATCGGCGCGGGCCAGCAGCAATTCAACCAGGTTCTTGCGCCCCGGCAGGTCCGAAATATCAACCACGCGCACCGCCCCCTTTGCAGCACAACCTCAACCGCTGCCCTGACTAGGCAGCCTTTACCTTAGCAGCAAGCCATTCGCTGCCCGCTATTCGCCGCCGCCTATTCTCGCACAGCCTTGCCCTCGCTGCGCGGATCGGCACCGCCGAGCAGCTGGCTGCCGCGTACTTCGATCGCATTGGCTTTCAGCGGCAGGCCGCGCGCCATCACTTCGCCATGGCCAAGCGCCTTAAGCGCGGGGATCATCGCTTCCAGAAAGGTCCCGCGCTCGACAAAGATAATCTCGGTCGCTGGCGCGAAGATCACCGGCAAAGCCAGCGTCTCTTGCGCCGAAAGATCCCAGTCGATCACGCCAATGACTGCCCGGATCACCTGGGCTGGGATCGTGACCCCGCCGGCCGCGCCAACCACCAGCCGCAGCCGCCCGTCTGGGCTGAATACCAGCGTCGGCGACATCGAGCTGCGCGGCCGTTTGCCGCCTTCGACGCGGTTGGCGACGATCCGGCCACCCAGTTCCGGGTTCATGTCGAAATCGGTCAGTTCGTTGTTGAGGAAATAGCCCCCCACAACAATCCCGGATCCAAACGAGCTTTCGATGGTCGAAGTATAGGACACGGCGTTCCCGGCCCGATCGATCACGGAAAAGTGCGATGTTCCCGCTTCGGTCAGCTGCGGCGAATCAGCGTAGGACAGCTTTTCCGCACCTGGCGGGGTGCCCGCCGCGGCTTTGGAAATCGACTTGCCGGGATCGATCATCGCCGATCGCGCGGCGAGGTACTTGCGGTCGATCATTCCAGCCACCGGGACCGGCACGAAATCGGCATCGGCGGCATAGCGCGCGCGATCGGCATAGGCCAGCCGCTGGCTTTCGGCGATCAGGTGCCAGGCCACCGGACTGTCCTTGCCCAGCGCTTTGAGGTCGAACCGTTCAAGCTGGATCAGCGTGGCGAGCACCGTGGTCGCGCCCGAACTGGGCGGACCCATCGAACAGACCCGGTAGCCACGATAGGTTCCGCAAACCGGTGCGCGATCCTTGGCGACATAGGCGCTCACATCGGCCTCGGTCATCGGCGCCGGGTTGTTTGGGGCGAGTGTGACCTTGGCGGTGATCGCCGCGGCATTGGCGCCGGTATAGAACGCCTTTGATCCCTCGCGCGCGACCCGATCCAGCGTGTCGGCCAGCGCCGGGTTCTTGACCAGCGTACCCACCGGCAGCGGCTTGCCATCGCCGCCAAAATACAACGCCCGACCTTCGGCTGAGAAAGCAGCGGTTTGGGTGTCGTCGGCGAGCATTTCATGCAGCCGTGGGGAGATCACAAAGCCGTCGCGGGCCAACCGCATCGCCGGTGCAAAGACCTGCGCCCACGGCAGGCGGCCATGGGCGGAATGGGCCTTGGCCGCCAACGCCACATTGCCGGGCACGCCGACACTGGTCCCGCCAGGCACCGCTTGCTGGAATTTAAGCAGGACGCCGTCCTTGAAGAACCATTTGGGATGGGCGGCAGACGGCGCCATTTCGCGGCCATCAATGGTCTCAACCTGACCCTTGGCATTGGTGGTGACATAAAACCCTCCACCGCCGATGCCGCTGCTTTGCGGCTCGACCACAGTAAGCGCCAGCATGGTTGCAATGGCCGCGTCGGTTGCGCTGCCACCGGCGCGGAGCATTTCGGCCCCAGCCTCGGCCGCGCGCGGATCGGCTGCGCTGACCATGCCCTTGTCATAAAGCTGCGCCTTGGGCGGGAGCGTCGTGGCAGATGGGGCGGGAGTACAGCTGGCGAGTGCCAGCAGGGCGAGCGGGGCAAGGGTGC
>VFKS01000471.1 GCA_009885425.1 Novosphingobium sp. | reverse complement strand
CGGATTGGTGACAGCCGCCAAGCCTCAGCCCCACCGCGCGGCCCGGTGTTCAACCCGCTCGCAGCGCAAGAACGCGAAGAGCGCGCCTTTGGCCACATGCCAAGCCGCGAAACCCGCCCCGAACCACGCGGTGATCGCCCAGCTCCGCGCCGTGATGATCGCCCGGCCCCGCGCCGTGATGATCGTCCGGCTCCGCGCCGCGATGGCCAGGCTCCGCGCCGCGATGGGCAAGCGCCCCGCTCGGACGGTGGCCAGCCGCGCCGCGATGGTCAGGCCCCGCGCAAACCGAACGGTGGCGGCAAGCCCAACGGCGGCGGTCAGCGCCGCTGGGGCTAACGCCAACCGCCTCTTGCCTAATTGAACAAAGGCCGCATGATGACCCCCTTGGAAGAGGGGCGATTGATGCGGCTTTTGTTTGTCTTGGCGGTGCTGGCGCTGAGCGCTTGCGGTGAGGCGCCGCCCCAGCCGCTGACTGCCGAGCAAAGCGCCGCCCTCTCCCCCGCCAATCCGCGGCTCGCTCAGCTCTACGCCGGGTCCTGCAAGGCCTGCCACACGGTGGCGGATTCGCTTGCCCCGCTGACCGGGGACCGGACGCTGTGGGATCCGCGCTGGGCATTGGGCGAAGAGACGCTGCTGGCCGCCGCGATCCAGGGCAAGGGCGGAATGCCTGCGGGCGGACAGTGCTTTGAATGCACCCCGGACGATCTCAAGGCCCTGATCCGCTTCATGGCCGGGCGCGAGGACGGCAAGTGAGGACCCGGCGCAAGGTCCTGCTGGGCGGCGCGGGCGCGCTGGCGCTGGGCGCGAGCGGGCTGGTTGGACGGCGCTGGTACCTCAGCCGTGAGGGTGAGGCTCCGCCGCCGCTGGATGCGCAGGGCCGGGTGCTTTGGTCCAACTGGGCCGGGAACGCGCACGCCTATCCCAGCGTCCGCGCTGCCCCTGCCACTGAGGCCGAGCTGGTTGCGGCGATGCAATCGGCCCGCGCCCCGATCCGTCCGGTCGGCTCTGGTCACAGCTTTACCGCTCTGGTCCCAACCGAAGGAACGTTGCTCTCGCTCGACCGGCTCTCGGGTCTGGCCAGCCACGATCCCGCAAAGCTCACCGCCACGGTCCGCGCCGGGACCAAGCTGTCCGCGCTCGGCCCGGCGCTGGCCGCGATCGGGCAGGAGATGCCCAACCTGCCCGATATCAACAAGCAGACCCTCGCCGGGGGTCTCGCCACGGGCACCCACGGCACCGGCAAGGGGGTCAAGGCGCTCCACGGTGAAGTCACCGCGATGCGTCTGGTCCTGCCCTCTGGCGAAGTGGCCGAATGCAGCCGCGATGCCCGCCCTGAACTGTTCCACGCCGCCAGGGTGGGCCTTGGCGCGTTCGGCGTGATCAGCGAAGTGACGCTGCAGAACCGCCCGCTCAGCCGGGTCAAGAAAGTCGTCACGCTGGTCGATACCGAGCAGATGCTGCGCGATTGGCCCGCCTTGGCTGAGCGGCACCGCAATGCCGAATTCCTGGTCCTGCCGTTCACCGGAAAATCGGCGCTGATCACTCACGACACCACCGGCGAATCGGTCAACCCGCGCGGGCCAGATCAGGATGTCGAAACGCTGATGGCGCTCAAGAACCTGCGCGATCTGTTTGAATTCACCCCGGCGCTGCGCCGCCGCGCGGCGCAGGCGGCGATGGCTGATATCCCGCCCGAAGTGTCAATCGACGAAGGCTGGAAGCTGCTCTCCAACGAACGCCCGGTGCGGTTCAAGGAGATGGAATACCACCTGCCGCTTGGCGAACAGGTGGCAGCACTGCGTGAAGTGATTGACCGGATCGAACGCGATGCGCCCGGCGTGTTCTTCCCGATTGAGGCCCGGATCATCGCCCCCGACGATGCCTGGCTGTCCCCCTTTTACGAACGCGAAAGCGGCTCGATCGCGGTCCATGCCTGGTACCGCGAAGACCATGAATGGATGTTCAAACTGGCCGAACCGGTGCTGCGCGAGGCTGGCGGGCGGCCGCACTGGGGCAAGCTCCATTCGCTCGGCGGGGCGGAGTTGACGGCGCTTTACCCGATGTTTGCCGAGGCGCAGGCGGTGCGGCGTTCGGTTGATCCGGCGGGGCAGATGCTCAATCCATTCGTCCAGCGGATCTTCGGATGAAGCGCCGCACAGTCCTGATCGGTGGCGGGGCGCTGGCGCTGGCTGGTGTCGGTACCATGCTCGCCCGGCCCAAGGAGTTAGGCGCAATGCACGATCCCTATTTCAACGGTCTGGCTGCCGCCTTGAAGCGCGCCGGGCTGAACCGGCCGATGCTGGTGATCGACCAGGCCCGGCTGACCGCGAACATTGCCGCGGTTCGCAAGAACGTCGATACGGCCAAGTTGCCGCTGCGGGTGGTGGCCAAGTCGCTGCCCTCGCCCTTGCTGCTCGACGCAATTCTGCGCGGCATGGGCACCCAGCGCCTGATGGTGTTCAGCGCCGAGATGCTGCACCAACTGGTGCCACTCCACCCGCAGGCCGATTATCTCGGCGGAAAACCTCTGCCGGTCAGCGAGTTCATCCGCATTTCCAGCGATGCCGCGATCGATCCCGGCCCGCGAATGCAGTGGCTGATCGACACGCCGCAGCGGCTGCGCGAATATGCCGAAGCGGCTAAGGCGCGCGAAATCACGCTGCGGGTCAGTCTTGAAATCGATGTCGGCCTGCACCGCGGCGGGTTTGCCGATCCGCAAGCGCTGGGCGAAGCTGTAACCGCAGCCAAAGCGGCGGGGGTGCAGATCGCGGGCCTGATGGGCTATGATCCGCACGTCCCCAAAATGCCCAGCCCCGACAACGCCTGGACCGATGCGCAGACCGCCTATGCCAAAGCCATCGAAGTGCTCAAAGGCGAAGGTCTCGATCCAGCCACGCTGACCCTCAACGGTGCCGGCAGCCCAACCTTTCGCCGCCACTGCGCCGGAACTGTCGTGAACGAGGTTTCGGTGGGATCAGCCTTCGTCAAGCCGGGTGACTTTGACTACGAAGACCTCGTCGACCTGCTCCCCGCCGCATTCATCGCCACCCCGGTGATCAAGGCCAGTGCCGACCAGCCACTGCCGGGGGTCGAAGCCTTGTCGGGCGCGATGCACTGGTGGGACCGCAACACCACCCGCGGATTTTTCATCCACGGCGGGCACTGGCTGGCCAAGCCGGTTTCACCGCAAGGTCTTGAATATTCAAAACTGTTCGGCCGAAGTTCCAATCAGGAACTGCTGACCGGTTCAAACCGGATCACGCTCAAACCCGACGACACCGTGTTCCTCCGCCCCGACCAGAGCGAGGCGCTGTTCCTGCAGTTCGGCGATATCGCACTGTATGACGGGCGCGAGATCGCCGATCTGTGGCCGACCCTGCCGGTGAGTGCCTGACCCGGATTTAACTCTAAACTTCAGCGTGATCTCCATCACGGCCAAGCCATCTCCGCAAAGCTACCTAACGGTTCATGGCTGATGGGAATGCAACTCCTCACCCGGCTTCCACTTCACGCGCAGGCCTGGCGGCTCCGCTGGCTTTTGTGCGGGCGGTGGTGGTACGGGACTGGCGCTCACTGCAGGTGACGCTGATCGCTTGCGCGGTCGCGGCGATTGTCACCTCGTTCCAGTATCAGGTTTACACCTCGTTCGTCCGGGCCGGAGCGGTCGGGCCGAAATTCGTCGGCGGCGCGATCTGGGTCAGTGCCGGGTCGATCGAATGCTTCGATTTTCCGGGTCTGATCGGCGAGGACTATGCCGGGCTGATCGCGCGCAATTTCCCGCGGGCAGGCGTCCGCCGGGTTGCATTCGGCTTTACCACCTGGACCTCACCCAGCGGGCGGCGCGGCAATGTTGCGGTGATCGGGGTCGACGATGCCGCCGATAGCGCAGGCCGCCGCCTCAGCGAAACCAGCTTCATCGCCGATCAGTCCGATCTGGCCCGGCTTGACCTTCGCGGCGGGGCTGAACAGCAGGCCACGCTAGGCAGGGAAACCATGCAGCTGGCCGGAACCACCAGCCGCCTGCCGACCTTTCTGGGCGCGCCCTATGTCGTCACCAGTTTTGAACAAGGCCGCCGGATCCTGCGGATGGAGCCGGGCTCTGCCGCTTTTCTGGTGTTTGACGATCCCGCAACCGGCAACGCCGATCTGGCCGCCGCGCTGGGCCGCTCGCAGGCGCAGTTCCCTGAACTGTCACTGCGCAGCGGGGCCGAATTTGAGCGCAGCTCGTCGGTCTATTGGCAGCGCAAAACCGGCGCGGGCAGCGCGATCATTCTGGCCGCGATCCTGGCTTCGGTCCTGATGATGATCCTGCTGGCCAATGGCGTGCTGCGGTTCTTGCAGCGTTATTCGCAGGACCTGCTCTCGATGCTCGGCCACGGCGCGGGCCAGCGTGAGGTCTGGCTGGTGGCGGGCGGGATCGCGGTGGTGGTCGCCACAGTCACGCTGGCGGCGATGATGGTCTTCACCCCGCTGATGATTCTGGCGCTGAAGCCGCTGCTGCCGTGGGTTTCGTTCGCGGCGGGCGATGCGCTGGTGCCGGCTGGCGCAGTGCTGATCGCACTCGCCGTCAGCATCGCGAGCGCGGGCAGCGCCGTGCGCCAATTCGGACCGGAGGCCGTGTTCAGAACATGAAAGCTCTATTTGCCCTTACCGCGATGCTGGCGCTGGGTGCCTGCACGCCATCGCACAGCGAGCCGGCCGCCCAGCAGCCCGCGCCCTATCTCGCCACTGCTGTGGGCCGGATCGACAGCGCGGGCGAGGCGCGGCAATTGGTTGCGGCGGCCGATGGCGTGATCGAACGGGTGCTGGTCCGCCGCGGCGACATAGTCAAGCAGGGGCAAGTCTTGCTCGAGGTTGGCTGCGCGCCGCGCGCCGGCCTCGCCAATGCCGCTGCCGCCAGCGCCGGGCAAAGCCGGGCCGAAGCCGCGCTGGTTCGCGCTGGCCCGCGGCGTGAGGCGGTTACTGCGAGCTCTGCTGGATTGGCCAAAGCCGAAGCCGATTTGCGGGGCGCCGAACAATCGCTCGAGCGGGCCACGGCACTGGCGACGCGCGGCTTCGTCTCGCGCCGCGAACTTGATGCCCGCAGCGCCGAACGCGATGCCGCCCGCGCTGCGCGCGATGGCGCAGCGGCCGAGCTCGCCGGGCTTTCCAACGGATCGCGTCCGCAGGAGCGCGCCTCGGCCGAAGCCGCCGCTAGCGCCGCCCAAGGCCAGTCCGACGCCGCCCGGGCCGCCTTGGCCCAGTGCCAGATCCGCAGCCCGATCGACGGGCAAGTGCTGCAGGTGATGCGCCGCGAGGGTGAATTTTCCGGGGCCAGTCAGGGCACGCCGCTGATTGTCGTGGGCAATCTGAAACAACGGATCGTCCGCGCCGAAGTGGGCGAGCGCGATGTGCCGATGCTGCGGATCGGCGCCCCGGCCGAGGTCTGGATCGATGGATCGCCCCGGCGCTACAAAGGTCGAGTGGTGGAAATGGCCTCGGTCATGGGCCGCCGCAGCGCCCGCTCGCTCGATCCGACTGATCGGTTTGACCGCGATGTGCGCGAGGCGATCGTGGTGATCGACGATCCCGATCTGCCCAGCGTGGTCGGCCTGCGCGTCACCGTAGGCTTCAGCAAATGAGCGCGCAGCCCTTGATCCTTGAGACGCTGTCGCGCTCGATGCTCGATTCGGGGCAGGAGAAGCCGATGCTCGCTCCGCTCAGCCGTGTCTTCGCGCCGGGCCAGCTGCACGTGGTCAGCGGGCCATCGGGCGCGGGCAAGACCACGCTGCTGTCGCTGCTGGCACTGGCGGTGCCGCCCAGCCGGGGCATGCTGCATTGGGGCACGCTCAACCTCAGCGGCTTGAAGCCGCCTGCCGCCGCAGCCTGGCGCCGGGCCCATCTGGGGATGATCTTTCAGACCAGCCGCTTGGTCTCGGTGATGAGCGCGCTGGAGAACGTCTGCTTTGGCGGCGCGATCCGCGGGCTTGAGGTGCGCGAGGAAGGCCAGCGCCTGCTTGGCGCCTTTGGGCTGGGTGACAAGTTGGGCCAACTGCCGGCGCAGCTTTCAGGCGGCGAAAAACAGCGCGTAGCGATTGCGCAGGCGCTGGCCTGCCGCCCGATGCTGCTGCTGGCCGATGAGCCGACCGCCAGCCTTGATGCCGCCAACGCGG
>VFKS01000072.1 GCA_009885425.1 Novosphingobium sp. | reverse complement strand
CCGTTGTCCTTCAGCGTCCGCCCGGTTGAGACCAGATCGACGATCCGGCTGGCAAGGCCGAGCCCGGGAGCAAGCTCCATCGCGCCGTTCAGCTTGACCACTTCGGCTTGAATGCCTTGCCGTTCAAAATGCCGCCGGGTCAGGTTGGGATACTTGCTGGCGACCCGCAAGTGGCTGACGTGGGCGCTATCGCCGACGTCTGCTTCGGGCTCAGCCACCGACAACCGGCAGTGTCCGATATCAAGATCGACCGGGGCGTAGAGATCGGGGTAAGCAAACTCTTCGACTACGTCCGATCCGACGATCCCGCACTGCGCGGCGCCATGGGCCACGAAGGTCGCCACATCGAACGCGCGGACCCGGATGATCCGCATCGCACTGTCTTCGCAGGCGAACGAAAGCGCGCGGTTGGACTTGTCGTGAAAGCCGGCTTCGGGCACCACTCCGGCGCGGGCCATCAGCGGCAGCGCCTCATCAAGGATGCGGCCCTTGGGCACAGCGAAAGTAAGCGGTCTGGACATAGGCGCGGCCCTTACGGCGGGACGGGCAAAAGGGCAAGGAGCGGCGGTAATGGCCAAGGATTATCAGTTCATCGCTATTGACGCGAGCGGGCCGGGGATCATGGTCGCCGCGTTTGACAATCAGGTGGCCTATTGCACTGCATCGGGCGCCACCGTGACCGCACGGATCGTGGCAGCAGTGCGGGATTTACTGGAGCGGGGCGAGCGCGGGGAACTGCTCGACCGGCTCCACAATTGGCCCGGCGCGCCTCTGGCCGATGCCTTGCCGTTGCGGCTGGCGGGCGGAATTCATGCGCTGCATCTCAAAGGCATCGAACCGGCGCTCAAACCGATCTACACCGACCAAGCGGGCATCGACGATGCGGCTGTTGTTGGCGCCGCGATCGCCCAGCACGAAGCCGATCTGCTGCCTTGGCTCGATGGTCCGCCGCAAACCAATGAGGCGGGGCGTTCGTCCAATTTCATCGCCGCGATGCTGTGGCTGACCGATAAAGGGTTGCCGCCGCGCTTCCAGTGCCTCGAAATTGGTTCGAGCGCGGGGATCAACCTGATGCTGGATCGTTACCATTATGACCTTGGCGGAGTGCAGGTTGGGCCGGAGCCGGGGGCAATGCGGTTTGCGCCGGAATGGCAAGGTGATCCGCCGCCCGATTGCCCGTTTGAGATTGTCTCCACTAAAGGCTGCGATGTCGCGCCGGTCGATCTGACCGATACTGAACAGGCGTTGCGGCTGCGGGCCTATATCTGGCCCGAACACACGGTGCGGTTTGAGCGGATGGATGCGGCGGTAGCTGAGGCGTTGAAATCGCCGCCTGATCTGTTGCGCATGAATGCTGCCGATTTCATTGAGGCCGAATTGGCCAAGCCCCAAGCGGCCGGGACCACCCGGATGCTGATGCATTCGATTGTCTGGCAATATGTCCCCGACGACCAGAAAGCGCGGGTCACGGCGGCGATGGAAGCGGCCGGCGCGCAGGCCACCCCGGAGCGGCCACTGGCCTGGGT
>VFKS01000208.1 GCA_009885425.1 Novosphingobium sp. | reverse complement strand
GCTTCAAGACATAGTCGACTGCTTCGAGATCAAAGGCTTCGACTGCAAAATTGTCATGCGCGGTAACGAAGATCACCGCCGGAGCATCGTCCTGCCGGGTCAGGGCGCGGGCCACGGCCAGCCCGTCAAGCTCGGGCATGGTCATGTCGAGCAGGACCAGATCGGGCGCCAGCGCGCCAATTGCGCGCAGTGCGGCGGCGCCATCCTGCGCGGTCCCGGCGACTTCGATCATGGTGAGATCGCGGCAGATCAGCTCCATCCGCTCAAGCGCCAAGGGCTCGTCATCAACGATCAGCGTGCGCAAGGCCTTGGGAGGGGTGCTATCCGCCATGGCGCACCAGCGGCATGCGCAGCACCGCGCGCCAGCCCCCGCCCGGCGCGGGGCCAGCAACAAGACTGGCCTCATTGCCATAACGGGCCTCAAGCCGGTCGCGGACATTGGCAAGGCCGATACCAAAGCCGGTTTTGTCTCCGGATGGTGTGCCGGGCCCGTCATCGCTGACCTCGATCACTAGTCTGCCAAAGTCCTCCTGCGCGGCAATCGACACGGTCACTGGCTTGCTGGTCCGGGCGACCGCGTACTTAACGGCATTCTCGACCAGTGGCTGGAGGATCATCCCCGGTACGATCGTGTCCTCAAGCACTTCAGGCACACTGATCCGGGTTTTCAGCCGGTCAGGGAACCGTACGGTCTCGATATCCAGATAGGCGCGCTGCAGAGCCACTTCCTGTTCGAGCAGGCTTTCGCCGGTCGGGTCTTCGGCCAGACTTCGCCGGTAAAATGCCGACAGGGTCTGGATCATGGTCTCTGCCGCCTGCCCCTTGCCGGTCATTACCAGTGCGGAAAGCGAGTTGAGCGTGTTGAACAGGAAGTGCGGGTTGACCTGATACCGCAAGCTGCGCAGCTCTGCCGCCTTGGCCGCGCGGCGATATTCACCCTCGCGCCGTTCAGAGGCGCGGGCCTGTTCGGCCGCGACCATCGCGAAATAGAGCGCGGCCCAAGCGAGCAACAGGAAATAGCGCCCGATCGCAATATCGGTCAGCTGCCGCCACAGCGCCCCTTCGGCGAATTTCTTTTGCAACTGGGCCAATTGGTCCGGGGTCAGCTGCGGCGGATCGGGGATATCGACCAGCACGTTCCCGGCTGTATCATGGCGGATCTGCACTTCGCTGGGATTGCGCTGCTCCCCCAGAATTTTTTGATCGAGGCCGGAAAATACCTGCCGGTTGATCATCGCGAGGCCCAGTGCAGCGGGCAGCATGACGACCAGTGCCAGGCTCATCCGTAGCCCCATCCGTGAATTGTCGAACAGCCGCAAGATCAGCCAGGCCAGCGTGGTGACCACCATCCCGGCCAGCGTGACCATGCTGCGCAGGCCCAGCATCTCGAAGAAGTAGGCCCGGTCGAGCAGCAAGCTGCGCAGCGTGATCAGCGCCAGATAGCACAGCCAGATCCCGGCAATCGAGATCAGCACGGCCCTGGTCGGGACACGGGCGGGGTAGGCGTCAGGCTCTTGCATCAGGCGTCAGCGTTAGCCTGTTCGATAGGTGCAGCGCCAGCGGCTTCGTCGAGGGGACTCCGACCTTGGTCGATGGAATCAGCCGAGCAGGCCCTCGCGCGCGATCTTTTCCTTCCAGACCAGCGGAGCGAGCTGGTGGACGTTGTGACCCTCGCTGTCGACCGCCACGGTCACCGGCATGTCCTCAACCGTGAATTCATAGATCGCCTCCATTCCGAGGTCTTCGAAGGCCACCACCTTGGCCTCACGGATCGCGCGGCTGACGAGGTAGGCAGCGCCGCCGACTGCCATCAGATAGGCCACCTTGTGCTTGGCGATCACTTCGGTTGCGCCCTGGCCGCGTTCCGCCTTGCCGATCATCACCAGCAGGCCAAGGTCGAGCATCATGTCTGTGAACTTGTCCATCCGGGTTGCGGTGGTTGGCCCGGCCGGCCCGACCACTTCGCCCATGACCGGGTCAACCGGTCCGACATAATAGATTGCCCGGTTCTTGAACTCGACCGGCAGAGTTTCGCCTTTGGATCGCATATCCTGGATCCGTTTGTGCGCGGCATCGCGCCCGGTCAGCATCTTGCCGTTAAGCAGCAGCCGGTCGCCCTGCTTCCAGCCTTCCACCTCGGCCCGGGTCAGCGTGTCAAGGTTGACCCGTTTGGCAGCCTTGTCCGGGGTCCACTGGACATCGGGCCATTCGCTGAGGTTAGGCTTTTCAAGATAGGTCGGACCCGATCCATCGAGCGTGAAGTGCGCATGGCGAGTCGCTGCACAATTGGGGATCATCGCCACCGGCTTGCCCGCCGCATGGCACGGCGCATCGTAAATCTTCACATCGAGGATCGTCGAGAGCCCGCCCAGCCCTTGCGCGCCGATCCCCAGCGCGTTGACCCGATCGAAGATCTCGATCCGCATCGCCTCGATATCGCTCTGGGGCCCACGCAGCTTGAGCTGGGCCATGTCAATCGGCTCCATCAGGCTTTGCTTGGCCAGCACCATGCAGTGTTCAGCCGTGCCGCCAATCCCGATCCCGAGCATTCCCGGCGGGCACCACCCGGCACCCATCTGCGGGAGCATTTCGACCACCCATTCGACGATGTTGTCGCTGGGATTCATCATCTTGAACTTCGACTTGTTCTCCGATCCGCCGCCCTTGGCTGCGACATCGATCGAAACCTTGCCGCCCGGAACCATCGTCACATGGAGCACGCAGGGGGTATTGTCGCGGGTGTTGCGCCGAGTGAAGGCCGGGTCGGCCAGAATCGAGGCGCGCAATTTGTTTTCGGGATGGAGATAGGCCCGGCGAACACCGTCATCGACCACATCCTGCAAGCTCCGCGCTGATTCCAGCCGGCAGTCCTGGCCCCATTTCACGAACACGTTGACGATCCCGGTGTCCTGGCAGATCGGCCGGTGCCCTTCGGCACACATCCGGCTGTTGGTCAGGATCTGGGCGATGGCATCCTTTGCCGCCGGGCCTGCTTCCGCCTTGTAGGCCTCACCCAAAGCGCGGATGTAGTCCATCGGGTGGAAATAGCTGATGAACTGCAGCGCATCGCCGACGCTTTCGATCAGGTCTTCCTCGCGGATCGTTACCATGGTCACGGGCGCACCTCTTTTCAGCAGAATGGCAGTTCGAGGGCCGCCATAGCCCCGCAAATACCCTACCGTCAAAGCGCTTGGCGCGAAACAGTGCTTGGCTTAAGAGGCAGAGGAATTGCGTTACTGTGTTGTTCGTGCAATACAGCCTGCCAGAGGCCTGATCCATGACCCTTTCTGCCCCCGCCATCCTGTCCCAGCACGACGATCTTGGCATCGCGCGCCGCGCGATGATCGATAGCCAGTTGCGCGTATCCGGGATCAACCAGGATTGGCTGCTGACAGCGATAGCGCGGGTCCCGCGTGAGGATTACGTCCCGGCCTCGGCGCGCGGCCACGCCTATATCGACCGGGCCATCCCGCTCGATCGCGAGCACGCCTTGCCTGCACCATTGGTGCAAGCATTGCTGCTGGCTGAGGCTGAACCTCAGCCAGCCGACACGGTGCTGGTGATCAGCCAATCGGGCTATCTCTCGGCGCTGGTCGAGCCCTTGGTGCAGTCGGTCGAAACCGTCGATGCAGCGGGCGCGCTTACCCTTCAATCAAAAGCACGTTTCAGTCTGATCCTGATCGATGGCGCGATCGAAGCGCTGCCTGGCAATGTGGCTGGCGCACTGCTTGAACAGGGCCGGGTGGTTACGGGTCTGGTCCTGCGCGGGGTAACCCGGCTGGCCGCAGGCAGCAACAGCCGCGGCGCAGTGGAACTTACTCCGCTGGCTGAACTAGGTATTCCGGTGCTGGGAGAATTTGCCGCACCCAAGGCTTGGAGTTTCTGATCGATGGCACGGCCGCAAGGTTCAAGAATTGCGCGTCAGGCGCTGATCGCCGGAATGGTAGCAATGGTTACCGCCCCGGTGCTGGCCGATGACCTGCGCGAGGCGCTGGTGATGGCCTATAACTCCAATCCGACCATTCAGGCTGCGCGGGCCCAGCAGCGCGCTGTCGATGAAGGCGTGCCGATCGCCCGGTCAGCCGGCTTGCCATCGCTTTCGGGCACGGCGAGCTACGGCGAATTTGTCGAAGGCAGCAGCTCCAACCCGCTCGCGCCGGACCGCAATCTCGACGCCCAGCTCAACCTGAGCATGCCGGTCTATGCCGGTGGCGGGATCAGGAACTCGGTCCGCGCAGCCGAAACCCGGGTCGATGCCGGCCGGGCCGATCTGCGCGCAGTCGAGAGCGGCGTGTTCAGCCAGGTCGTCGCGGTCTACATGGACGTGATTCTGGCCGAAGCGGTGGTCAAGCTGAACCGCGCCAATGTCCAACGGCTTGAAGTCAACCTGCAGGCGACCAGAGACCGGTTCGAGATTGGCGATCTGACCCGCACCGATGTCGCCCAGTCCGAATCGCGCCTCGCCACCGCGCGCGGCGCCACCCGCAGCGCCGAAGCAAACCTGATTTCCGCGCGCGAACGCTATATCCAGATCGTCGGCAAGGCGCCGGACAACTTGCAAACGCCGCCGCCGCTGGTGGGCCTGCCTGCCAATGCCGACGACGCGGTGCAAATTGCGCTCGAATCAAACCCCGATCTGCTGGCCGCCCGCCAGCGCGCCAAGGCGGCCGGGTTCGATACCGCCGCCGTCGGCGCCAACCGCCTGCCGCGCGTCTCAGTATTCGCCAACAGCGGCTACAACGACTTTTTGGGGTCCAACAAGCTCCCGCTATCGGTCCAGAGTACGACCAGCAGCACCGTTGGGGTGCGAGCAAGTGTGCCCTTGT
>VFKS01000094.1 GCA_009885425.1 Novosphingobium sp. | reverse complement strand
GTTCGGGGCTGGCGCTGGTGGTCAGCGGCGCGGCGCAGCCTCCGGCGCGGATCGCGGCGAGATAGACCAGCGCGTAATTGACCGTCGTGGTGCCCAGAATCGCCACGGCTTGCCCGCGCTGCAGCCCATCTGCTTGCAGCCGCGCGGCGATCCGCTCAACGTGCGCGGCGGTTTCGCGCCAGGACAGCGTGGTGGTGCCATCGTAAAGCGCATCAGCATCGCCGCGAAATTCACCCCATGCGGCGATCAGGGCGGGGAAGGAACCGAAATCGGCATCAAGCTGTGCGGCGGGGTCAGTTGGCATGTTCATGGTTTTCCTGTCCGGAGCTTCGTCATTGCGAGTGTAGCGAAGCAATCCAGAGCGGCCCGCGCAACCCTGGATTGCTTCGCTACACTCGCAATGACGATTAATCTCTGGGTAAAGCGATGCTGACCGCTATCTTGCAAAATACGCAACAGCCATGCCGACCTTTGCACTGGTAATCTCTACCGCTGCGCTTATGTTGCAAAAGCGAACTGAGTTCGCAAACGCAAACAGGAGAATACCCATGCGCAGTATCGCTTCGATCGTGCTGCCGATCATCTTCGCCGCTTCGTTCAGCGGCCTGATGTTTACCGCCACGCTTGCCTAAGCGCAGCGGTTCGGCACACCTCCACAACAGCAAAGGGCCGCCCCGCTTAACCGGCAGGGCGGCCCTTCGTGTTTTCGAATAGGCTGATTGCCTCCGCAATCAGCCCGCAACACCAGCCCGCTCCCCCTCCCGGCCACCCATAGGGTAACCTAAAGTTGGGTGGCCGGGAGGGGGAGCGGGCTGGTATTGCGAGGACAGGCCGGAGGGCCTGTCCTACCCCGCAAGACTCTTGATCAGGTCGAAGATGTAATCGCGCCCGTCGTAGAGCGAGCGCACCCCGATCCGCTCGTTCAGGCCGTGGGTGCCGTTGCCATCGGGGTCGCGCCACAGGCCGGGGATCCCGTAAACCGGAATACCGACCGCGCTGAGGTAGAGCCCGTCGGTGGCCCCGGTGGACATCGCCGGGATCACCGGAACGCCGGGGAAGTGCTTGGCGGCCACCCGCTCCATCGGGCCGATGATCTTGGGATCAAGCGGCGGCTGCTTGGCGATCGGGCGGCCGCGGACGGTCTGTTCGATGGTAATCGCGGGGTTGCCGATGACTTTTTCCAGCACGGCCTGCGTTTCGTCAGAAGTCCGCCCCGGGAAAATCCGGCAATTGATGTTGGCGGTGACCTTTTGCGGCAGCGCGTTGCGGGCGTGGCCGCCATCGACCATCGTGGCGACGCAACTGGTGCGCAGCATTGAATTCATTGATTTGTCGCGGCTGACAATGGCTTCTGCGGCGCTGTCGCCCGGATTGGCCGCCAGCGCGGCCATCGCCCGGCCTTGTTCGCCGGGATAAAGCGGCGCGGCCTTGGTGAAGAAGGTCCGGGTGGTGGCATTGAACTGCAGCGGGAAGGTGTAATCGCGGACCTTCAGCACTGCGTCGCTCATCGCATAGATCGCATTGTCACGGATCGGGGCAGAGCTGTGCCCGCCGGGGTTGGTGACGGTCAGGGTATAATCCTGATAGGCCTTTTCGCCGACCTGTACGGTCTGGACCAGCAGCTTGCCATTCCCGTCAGAGCGTCCGCCGCCGCCTTCGTTGATCGCAAATTCGGCGTCGATCAGATCGCGGCGGTTGGCCGCCAGCCATTCGGCACCGTTGAACGCCCCGCCGGTTTCCTCGCCGCAGGTCAGCGCCAACTTGACCGTTCGCTTGGGCTTGTAGCCGGTCTTGGCAAAACGGATCAGGGTGTCGGTGTAGATCGCGGCCTGGGCCTTGTCGTCATAGGAACCGCGGGCATAGAAATAGCCGTTCTCTTCGATCAATGTGAACGGATCGCGCACCCAATCCGTCCGGTTGGCCTCAACCACATCGATATGGGCGAGCATCAAGATTGGCTTGAGCGTCTTTGACGTGCCGGGATAGATCACCACCAGCCCGCCGTCCTTGGGATGTTCGGGCACCGAAAACAGCGTGATCTGGCTGGCCGGGATCCCAGCCGCAGTCAGCCGCGCTGCCATCCGCTCCGCCGCCAGCGTGCAGCTGCCCGCTGATAGCGTGGTGTTGGTCTCAACCAGCTCCTTGTAGAGCCCGCGAAACTCGGCTTGATCGGGGCGCAGGCCGCCCGTTTGAGCCATCGCGGCCCCGGCGATTGCCGCGATCAGCGCGGCTCCGGCAAGTTTCTTCACGGCAGTTCTCCCAGCGGACCTGACCTGCAATTGAGCAGGATATGGCTGTGGATGGAAGGGGGCACGGCGCCTTCCCTATTCGCGCCGGAATCCCTATAGACTCAGCATGTCTGAAACACCCGAATCCGCCAACGAAAACGTGCCCAACGCCAACGCCTATGGCGCTGACCAGATCAAGGTCCTCAAAGGGCTCGATGCGGTCCGCAAACGGCCCGGCATGTACATCGGCGATACCGACGATGGTTCGGGCCTGCACCACATGGTGTTCGAGGTTTCGGACAACGCGATTGACGAGGCGCTGGCCGGGCATTGCGATCTGGTACTGATCGAGGTCAACCCCGATGGCTCGGTCTCGGTCGAAGACAACGGCCGCGGAATTCCCACCGGAATCCACTCTGAAGAAGGCGTCTCCGCCGCCGAAGTGATCATGACCCAGCTTCACGCCGGGGGGAAGTTTGAGAACACCTCCGAAAGCAACGCCTACAAGGTTTCGGGCGGTCTGCACGGCGTCGGCGTTTCGGTGGTCAATGCTCTGTCGGAATGGCTGGAACTGACGATCTGGCGCGATGGGGAAGAGCACTGGATGAAGTTCGCCCACGGCGACGCGGTGGACCCGCTGCGCATGGTCGGTCCGGCCCCGGCCGGAAAGAAAGGCACCCGGGTGACTTTCCTTGCATCGGAAGAAACCTTCAAGAACGTCACCACCTACGATTTTGAAAAACTTGAGCACCGCTACCGCGAGCTCGCGTTCCTCAATTCGGGTGTCCGGATCAAGCTGCGCGATCTGCGCGGTGAAGAAGTCAAGGAGCATGACCTGTTCTACGAAGGCGGGATCGCAGCCTTCGTGGCCTATCTTGACCGCAACAAGGTGCCGCTGCTGCCCGAACCGATCGCGATCTCGTCCGAACGCGACGGGATCCGGATCGATGTCGCGCTGGAATGGAACGATTCGTATTACGAAAACGTCCTGTGCTTCACCAACAACATTCCGCAGCGTGACGGCGGCACCCACCTGGCCGCGTTCCGCGCGGCCTTGACCCGGACGCTTAACAATTACGCCGAAAAATCGGGTCTGCTCAAAAAGGAGAAGGTCACCCTTTCGGGCGAGGATATGCGCGAAGGGCTGACCGCGATTGTCTCGGTCAAATTGCCCGATCCCAAGTTTTCCTCGCAAACCAAGGACAAGCTGGTCTCGAGCGAAGTGCGCCAACCGCTCGAAAGCCTGATGGCTGACAAGATGAGCGAATGGCTCGAGGAAAACCCGGCCTATGCCAAGCAGGTGGTCGGCAAGATCATCGATGCCGCCGCTGCCCGCGAGGCGGCAAAGCGCGCGCGCGAGTTGACCCGGCGCAAGGGGGCGATGGATATCGCCAGCCTGCCCGGCAAATTGGCCGATTGCCAGGAACGCGATCCGGCCAAGTGCGAGCTGTTCCTGGTCGAAGGGGATTCGGCCGGCGGATCGGCCAAGCAGGGTCGCGATCGGCACTATCAGGCGATCCTGCCGCTGAAAGGCAAGATCCTTAATGTGGAGCGTGCACGGTTTGACCGGATTATCGGATCGAAAGAAGTTGGCACGCTGATCCAGGCGATGGGCACCGGCATACGTGACGAGTTTAACCTCGAAAAGCTGCGTTATCACAAGATCGTGATCATGACCGACGCCGACGTTGACGGCGCCCATATCCGCACGCTGCTGCTGACCTTCTTCCACCGCCAGATGCCTGAGATCATCCGGAACGGCC
>VFKS01000120.1 GCA_009885425.1 Novosphingobium sp. | reverse complement strand
GCCGATGCCCGCGACAAGGCCCGGACCGCACACTATGCCGGACGGCGCGATGATTACCGCCACTGGCTGGGCATTTGCCGCACGCTCGATCGGCGCATGGCGGTCGCGCTCAGCAGCAATCTGGCTAAGCGCAGGCTGCGCTAAGCGGCTTCACCCCCGAAATTCGTCATTGCGAGCGCAGCGAAGCAATCCAGAGCCGTGTAAACCGCTCTGGATTGCTTCGCTGCGCTCGCAATGACGATTCCGGCCCGAACCCTTATTGCAACTGCGAACTATTATCATAAAATAGTTGAAGCTAGGGGCTTTTACCACCTTGCATTCGACTTTTCAGCGGCCTAGTGCGGACCCGTTCACCGGGCTTCTGATCCCTGCGGGATAGGATTGATTGCCTTGCAGCGTTACGCGCCAGCCGCGATCCCGCATTCAGGGAAGGACCAGTTCACACTATGGCTCGCAAGAAGATCGCGCTTATCGGCGCAGGCATGATCGGTGGCACGCTTGCCCACCTCGCTGCCAAGAAAGAACTGGGCGATATCGTCCTGTTCGACATTGCCGAAGGCATTCCCCAGGGTAAGGCGCTCGATCTGGCGCAATGCGGCCCCGTCGAAGGTTTTGATTGCAATATCAAGGGCACCAACGACTATGCCGATATTGCCGGGGCCGATGTAATCATCGTGACCGCCGGCGTTCCGCGCAAGCCGGGGATGAGCCGTGACGATCTGCTCGGCATCAACCTTTCCGTGATGAAAGCGGTCGGCGCCGGGATCAAGGCCCATGCCCCTGACGCTTTCGTGATCTGCATCACCAACCCGCTCGACGCGATGGTCTGGGCGCTGCGCGAATTCAGCGGCCTGCCGCACAACAAGGTGGTCGGCATGGCCGGTGTGCTCGACAGCGCCCGCTTCGCCACGTTCCTCGCCTGGGAATTCGGCGTCTCGGTCAAGGACGTCAACGCCTTCGTGCTCGGCGGCCACGGCGATACCATGGTGCCGGTGCTCGAATACTCGACGATCAGCGGCGTGCCTGTCACCGATCTGGTCAAGCTGGGCAAATCGAGCAAGGCCCGGCTGGACGAAATCGTCGCCCGGACCCGCGCGGGCGGCGGCGAAATCGTTGGCCTGCTCAAAACCGGCTCGGCCTATTACGCCCCCGCCACCAGCGCGATTGCGATGGCCGAAGCCTATCTGGGTGACCAGAAGCGGATCATGCCCTGCGCGGTTTACGTTGACGGCAAGTACGGCCTCGACGGGCTGTACGTTGGCGTGCCGGTGATGATCGGCGCAAACGGCGCTGAAGAAGTGGTCGAAATCGCGCTGGACGATGAGGCCAAGGCCAACTTCGCCGTTTCGGTGAACGAAGTGCGTGGGCTGCTGACCGCGTGCAAGGCCATCGAGCCGAGTCTGGGTTGATGCGCACGCTCCGCTCCACCGCCGCCGCCGCGCTTGCCGCTGCCGCACTCGCTTC
>VFKS01000531.1 GCA_009885425.1 Novosphingobium sp. | reverse complement strand
GTCAAGAAGGTCGAGAGCGCGATCGAAGGCGGCGACAAGGCGGCTGCGGCCGAGGCGCTGCACGCGGCGCAGCCCGAGCTGGCGCGCGGCGTCGCGCGCGGCGTGCTCCACAAGAATACCGCTTCGCGCAAGCTGTCGCGGCTGACCAAGCGCGTCGCGGCGATCTGATTCGCCCGACCGATTCGCGCTTCGCACGAGACGCAGCGGGACGAAGGCAGAACAAACCGATTGGGGGCCGACGGGTAAACCGGCGGCCCTTTTTCATTTTGGCACAGCCCGATATTGCTGCAGCGCACTAAGTCAGTGGATTCTCGCGATTCGCACTTGGCTCGCGATAAGTATCGTTTGGATACAGCGTTTTATGCACAAGCTGGTGGATTCGCGTGGCTCTTGGGGAGTCAAGGCGGATTATTTCAATTTTTTTACAGTTCGCGCCTTGCCCTTCGCGAAGAGTGGTCCATAAAACCGGAACTGCCTGCTGCGCTTGTCGCTACGGCATCACACACAGTTTGCACTTCCGATGCTCAGCTGGGGAGCGGGCATGGGACGCTGTCGTGCCGTTTTGCGGCGCGATGGTGAAGCAATGGGACATAACGGGGGGCGTACCGGGTGACGGGAACGACAATGGGCGGGCATAAGCTTGAACAGCTCGCCAAGGATGGGGCACAAGACGAGCGCATGCGGGAAGAACAGGACGCGCTCGATCTGGCCGCCGATTGGGCGGACATCAGCCAAGGGCTGCGCAAGGACCTCGGCCAGCAGCTCCACAGCCAATGGATTCGTCCGATCCAGCTCGGCAGTTTCTGCAAGGAAACCGGCACGCTCGATCTGTTCCTGCCCACCGAATTTTCCGCCAACTGGGTGGCTGACCGCTTCGCCGACCGGCTCTCGCTGGCGTGGAAGATCGCCCGTCAGGAAGTCCGCAACGTGCGCATCTCGGTTCACCCGGGCCGCCGCGCGATGCCCGAGCTGCGGCTGGGCAAGGATGGCGGTTCGCGGCGCATTGCCAATGACGTTAATGGCCTCAGTGGCGAGACCAGCGCGCTGGCGCTGGCCGGCGGCGAGTTCGCCGCGCTCGGCCAGGGTTCGGTCGGGCTCGATCCCTCGCTGACTTTCCCCAGCTTTGTCACCGGAACTGCCAACATCCTTGCCTCGAACGCGGCGCAGCGCATGGCCGCGACCGAAACCCCGCAGTTCGCTCCGCTCTATCTCAAGGCCGCGACCGGTCAGGGCAAGACCCACCTGCTCCACGCGATCGGCCATGCCTATCTCGCGGCGCACCCGCGCGCCCGGATATTCTACTGCTCGGCCGAACGCTTCATGGTCGAATTCGTGCAGGCGCTGCGCCAGAACCAGACGATCGAGTTCAAGACCCGGCTGCGCGGCTTCGATCTGCTGCTGGTAGACGATATCCAGTTCATCATCGGCAAGGCCAGCGCGCAGGAAGAACTGCTTTATACGATCGACGCGCTGCTGGCCGAAGGCAAGCGGTTGGTCTTTGCCGCCGACCGTGCGCCGCAGGCGCTTGACGGGGTCGAACAGCGGCTGCTCTCGCGGCTTTCCATGGGCCTCGTCGCCGATATCCAGCCAGCCGATATCGAACTGCGCCGGACGATCCTCGAACACCGGCTCCAGCGCTTTTCGCCGACCCATGTTCCGGCCGATGTGATCGAATTCCTTGCCCGCACGATCAACCGCAACGTTCGCGAACTGGTCGGCGGCCTCAACAAGCTGATCGCCTATGCCCAGCTGACCGGGCAGGCCGTCTCGCTGCAACTGGCCGAAGAACAGCTGACCGATATCCTTTCGGCCAACCGCCGCCGGATCACGATTGACGAGATTCAGCGCACCGTCTGCCAGTTCTACCGGGTCGACCGGACCGAGATGGCCAGCAAGCGCCGCGCCCGCGCCGTGGTTCGCCCGCGTCAGGTCGCGATGTACCTCGCCAAGGTGTTGACCCCGCGCAGCTACCCCGAGATTGGCCGCAAGTTCGGCGGGCGCGATCACTCAACCGTGATCCACGCCGTCCGCCTGATCGAAGACCTGCGGACCCGCGATGCCGACATGGACGGCGATGTGCGCAGCTTGCTGCGGCAGTTGGAGAGCTGAGTTGGTGCACCTAGAGTGAGTAGGGCTGATCGCCTTGAACGCTTGGATGACCAGCGGATTGAGCTCGAGGTGCAGTTCAAAGACATGCTGGTTGCAGCACTCGAGCGTGCAGCTGGCGGTTCTTGGGGGTTGTTTCAGCACAATTCAGACAAGTTCAGCCGCAAAGCTTGGGAGCCCGCAGCTGCCGAGCTGGTCGAACTGGGCGAGCAGATTGACGATGCACGCAAAGTTCTGGGGCTCGAACCATTCGCGCTATTTGGCGAATTTCTTGCATCGCGCGGTCCGGTCGCATCAAACGCGCCGGGCGAGCCCAAACAAGCCAAGGCCTGGCTCGAGCGGTTGAGCCAATAGGCCTCAGGCCGAAAGCCCGCCATCGACGATCAGCTCGCTCCCGGTCGTAAACGCCGCCCGGTCGCTCGCCAAAAACACCACGGCATCGGCCACGTTCTGCGGCTCGCCTAGGTGCCCAAGCGGGTGCATCGCCGAAACGCTGGCCAGCGTTTCGTTGCCGCCGGTGCCTTGCGCCACCGCGAAATCGTCGATCAGCTTGCGGCCCATGTCGGTGTCGATCACCCCGGGGTGGACCGAGTTGACTCGGATCCGGGCGGCGGCCAGTTCTTTGGCGCAGCCCTTGGTGAACAGCCGCACCGCGCCTTTGGTACTGTTGTAGCAAGTCGCCCCCGCCGCGCCTTCGATCCCTGCCACTGACGACAGGTTCACAATCGCCGTGCCGCCGCGCCACAAATGCGCGCGTTCGGCCAGCAGCGGCACTGCCGCGCGGGTGCCGAGGAATACCCCTTCGACATTGACCGCGTGAAGCCGCCGCCAATCGTCGAGCGTGGTTTCAAGGATCGGCTTGAACAGCCACAGCCCGGCGTTGTTGACCAGAATGTCGAGCCCGCCAGCTTCGCCGCGCAGCCAGTCCATCACCCCGGCCCAGTCGGCCTCGCTGGTCACATCCTGCGCCATGGCAATCCCGCCGATTTCAGCGGCGAGATCGTCAGGCGCGGTCATATCGGTCACCGCAACTTTTGCCCCAGCCGCCGCCAAGGCTCGGGCCGTTGCTGCACCAAGACCCTTGGCGGCTCCGGTGACGAGGGCAATCCGTCCATCAAGGTCTGCCATGGCCTAAGCCTCCACTACCGTCTTGCTCAATTCATCGCGCAGTTCGCGCCGCAGGAACTTGCCGCTGGCGTTGCGTGGCAGCGGCTGTTCCAGAAACCAGACATAGCGCGGAACCTTGTGCTTGGAAGCCGAATCGAGGCAGTGCTTTTGCAGATCGTTCTGATCGAGCGTCTGGCCGGGCTTGAGGTAGACCGCGATGCCGACCTCTTCGCCCAACCGGTCATCGGGCACCCCGAAGACCGAACATTCGGCCACAGCCGAGTGTCGATAGACGATCGCTTCCACTTCGGTGCAGCTGATATTCTCGCCGCCCCGGATCACCAAATCCTTTTTGCGGTCGACGATGAAGATGAACCCGTCCTCGTCGATCCGGGCGATGTCGCCGGTGTGGAGCCAGCCATCGGTGATCGCGGCTTCTGTCGCTTCGGGCCTATTGATATAGCCCTTGATGACTGCGCCGCCTTTGACCCACAGTTCGCCCGCCTCGCCGGGGGGCAACTCGTTGCCATCGTCATCGACCACCTTGACCGCGAAGGTGGGCATCGCCGGGCCGCAGCTAGCGGGCCGGTCGACGAAGAAGTCCGCCCCCACCGAAGTTATGATCCCGCAGGTCTCGGTCATGCCGTAACCGGTCGAAGGCCGGGCGGTTGGGACCTTGCGTTCAATCTCCAGCACTTGATCGGGCGGAACCTGAGCCCCACCGCCGGACAGGCCGAGCAGGCTGGAGGTATCGGTCTTGTCAAAATCGGGGTGATTGATCACTTCGCGGGCCATCACCGGCACGCCGCTCATCGTGTTGATCTTGTGCTTTTCGATCAGTCGCAGTGCTTCGCCCGCGTCCCAGCGGTACATCATCACGATCTTGCCGCCCATCGCCGTGGTCAGATAGGCTCCGCAATTGTTGGCAGTGACGTGGAACAACGGAGTGGTGATAAGTACGGTCGGCGAAGGCGGCACGGTCGGCGCCGGAACGCCAGTGGCCCGCTCGGTCGCCAGCGAGCCCGAGGTGCTGGCATAGGCCATGTTGAGC
>VFKS01000134.1 GCA_009885425.1 Novosphingobium sp. | reverse complement strand
TTCTGGATGCACGGGTTGCGCAACGGCCACGACCACAGCTTTGATGATTATTGCCTCGAGCTGAAAGCCGCACTGGAAAGCAAATTCGCGCACTTGCCCGATGACCGGATGAGCTACGCCTATCAGCTCGATTCCGCGCTCTATGCCAAATTCCTGCGTAAACGGGCTGAGGGAGATGGTGCCACGCGGATCGAAGGCCGGATAGCGCAAGTTGAACTGAACGGCGAAACCGGCGATATCGCCGCGTTGCTGCTCGACGGCGATCGGCGGATCGAAGGCGATCTGTTCATCGATTGCACCGGCTTTAGGGCGCTGCTGATCGAAGGCGCGCTGCACGCCGGGTTCGATGACTGGACGCACTATCTGCCCTGCGACAACGCCATCGCAGTTCAGACCGCCAGCGTGCGCCCGCCGGTGCCCTATACCCGCGCGATCGCCCATGATGCCGGGTGGCAGTGGCGCATTCCATTGCAGCACCGGCAAGGCAACGGGATCGTCTATTGCAGCCGCTACCTCGACAAGCAGGCCGCGCTCGACCGGTTGCTCGGCTCGGTTGAGGGTGAGCGGCTGACCGAACCCAATTTCATCAGCTACACCACCGGGGTGCGGCGGCGGCAGTGGCACCGCAACTGCGTGGCGGTGGGGCTGTCCGGCGGGTTTATGGAGCCGCTGGAATCAACCAGCATCCACCTGATCCAGCGCGCCGTGCTGCGGCTGATCCGGATGCTTCCGGCGGGCCCGGTCAGCCAGCGCGATGTGGCCGAATTCAATGAACAGCAATTCGTGGACATGGAACAGATCCGCGACTTTCTGATCCTGCATTACAAAGTCACCAATCGCCGCGACAGCCCATTCTGGCACCAGTGCGCCGAAATGGCGATCCCCGAAAGCCTTGATCAGAAGATCGAACTGTTCCGCGAAACTGGCCGGGTTTTCCGCAAGAACGAGGAGCTGTTCGCTGAAAACAGCTGGATTCAGGTCATGCTGGGGCAGGGGATCACCCCGCGGTCCTATCACCC
>VFKS01000450.1 GCA_009885425.1 Novosphingobium sp. | reverse complement strand
GTGGCTTAACCGATATCGCCGATGGTGCCGCCCTTGGTCAGGCACTGGCCGGCCTTCATCGCCTTGAAGCCGTGGCCCTTGCAGGCGTTCATGCCCTTGCAGTCATGCTCGGCGGTCTTGCAGTCGGAATTGCCCTTGCAGCTGTGCAAGCCATAGCAGTGGACCATGTCGTCAGCATTCAAGGCCATACCGGCGCTGCCGGTCGGGGCGGGGGCGGCACTGGCAGCGGCAGAGAGGGCGATCGCAGCAGCAGCGGCGGCAAAGCTCGAAACGGTTTTGGCATTGAACATAGGGGGTCTCCAGAAATGGGTGTGAGCCAGGTGTTGGCAAAGGCTGTTTCGCTGGGGGCGGGTGGTCGGTTACTGCAAGGGCATAAAAAGTTTTTGGGCGGGGGTGTAACCAGATCAGGTGTGGCGGCGAATTGGCAGGCAGAACCGCGCTGTCTGCGGTATCTGCAAGTTACGGAGATCACCCGATGAACAAGACTGCAACCGCCATCGCCCTGCTCGCCGCCGCGGCTGTCGCTAGCGCTGCCCAAGCCCAGAACGCCCCCAAGCCGATGGAAAAGTGCTATGGCATTTCCAAGGTTGGCAAGAATGACTGCAAGGCCGGTCCCGGCACCAGCTGCGCAGGCTCCTCGACCCGCGATTATCAGGGCAATGCCTGGAAGCTGGTTCCCAAGGGCCAGTGCCTGACGCTCAAGACCCCCAAAGGTCATGGCACGCTGGAACCGCAAGCGTGAGTGCGATCGGCACAGTATTGACCCGCTACGACGCTATCACCGCGCGGCTTTCGGGCGCTTTGCCCGAAAGCCTGGTGCTGGGCTTTGTGCGGTTGGTTCTGGCCGGCGTGTTCTGGCGTTCGGGCCGGACCAAGGTGGAAGAAGGCAGCTGGTTCCAGCTGAGCGACACCACCTATGAACTGTTTCGCACCGAATATGCCGGAGTGCCGCTGCCGCCCGAATTTGCGGCGGTGATGGCCACCACGGCTGAGCACATCCTGCCCGCGCTGCTGCTGGCGGGGCTGGTTACGCGGTTGTCCGCGCTGGGCCTGCTAGGGATGACGCTGGTAATACAGTTCTTTGTCTATCCTGATGCCTGGTGGGGCGAGCATTCCTTGTGGACGGCGCTGGCGCTGATCCTGATCGTGCGCGGGGCTGGCCGGTTCAGCCTTGATGCCATGTTGACGCGGGGCCGTACGTGATCGCTGACGAAGCCACCTTATCGCGCCTCGCCGCGCTCGCCCAACAGGGCGATAGGCCAGCCTATGCCGCGCTGCTCACCGCAGCGCGGCACTGGCTGCTGCGCTATTACCGGCGGCGGGTGCTGCCGCATGAACTCGAAGATCTGGTGCAGGACACGTTGCTGTCCGTGCACCGCAAGCTTGTAAGCTATGAGCCCGAGCGGCCTTTCATGCCGTGGTTGGCAGTGATCGCGCGGTACCGTTTTGTCGATCACCTACGGCTGGTTTATCGCCGCGCCGAAGACCTGGGGATCGATACCGATATCGCGGTCGGGAGCGAGGAAGAGACAATCGCGGCCAAGATCAGCCTTGAGCGGTTGTTCGAAGCCTTGCCCGAAGCGCAAAGCCGGGCGATCGAGCTGGTCCGGATCGAAGGTCTTTCGATCAGCGAGGCCAGCAAGACCACTGGCCAGAGTGAATCGCTGGTCAAAGTGAATATCCACCGCGGGCTGAAACGCCTTGCCGAATTGATCGAAAGAAGTTGAACTGATGCAATCCGATCCAGAAACCTTCATCGCCGGACTTGTTGATGATCTCACCCCGGTCACTCCGCTGCGCCAGCGGCTTGGGATGGGGTGGGCCATCGCCGCAATAGCCACTGGGTCAGTGGGGCTGGTCCTGCAAGGCGGCCTGCGGGCGGATTTTGCCGCCGGGCAGCCCGATGGCATGGGCATCTTGACCGCTGGTCTGTTCCTCCTGCTGGCATTGGCTTCGACCTGGGCAGTAGTCGATATGGCCCGCCCGCAAGTGGGCAGCCGCCGCGAAGGCTGGATCTGGAACGCCTTGATGGCGGCAGTGCTGCCGGTTTCGGCGCTGGCACTGATCGGCGCAAATCTGCTGCGCGGCGAACCAAGTGGGCTGCTTATGGATGGCACCATCTGCCTTAAATTCGGCTTGGCTTGGGGCCTTCTGACTGCGGGCGTGCTGGTGCTGTGGTTGCGCCGGGGCGCTCCTGCACAACCGGGCCGGGCAGGTTTGTTGACCGGAGTGGCGGCGGGCAGTGCCGGGGTCTTTGCGGTGTCGCTCTATTGCCCGCACAGCGAATTGATCCACATCGGGATCTGGCATGGGCTGACTGTTGCACTGGCCGGATTGGCCGGTTGGCTGGCAATCCCGCGGCTGGTGCGCTGGTAGGCTAGACCAGACCCAGCCGCGCCAGTTCGCTGGCAAGGTTGCCCGGCATCGTTTCGCCCGGTTCCTGTCCATCGCCAAGGTCGATCGGCGCGTCAGCTTCATCCAGATAGCGCCAGCCCTGATGGGCGCG
>VFKS01000367.1 GCA_009885425.1 Novosphingobium sp. | reverse complement strand
TGTGGGAAGGGGTCAGGCTTCACGGCGCCGCGCCAGAACTGGCTGCACCCTTTGATGCTGGCGATGGCGGGCAATTGGCGCTGTTGCCGCCATGGGTGGACCAACCGGTTGCCGCCGAACCGCGCCCGCCACGTCCGCTCGCGCCATCGTCACTGGGCGAGGATCAGACCAGCGATCCACCCTATCCCGCCGGAGCCGGGGCTGCGGCGGCAAGGCGCGGGGTGCTGATGCACAAGCTGCTGGAACGATTGCCCGAGGTCGCCCCGGCCGAACGCAAGACGGCGGCTGCAGCCTGGCTGGCGCGCTCGGCGGCTGACCTCGATGGACCGGCGCGGGCCGAAATGGCCGCCGCTGCGATCAAGGTGCTGGAGCACAAAAGCTGGGCTGATCTGTTTGCCCCCGGCGCGCTGGCCGAAGTACCAATTGCTGCCACGGTCGGCGGGCAGGTGATCGCCGGAACCATTGACCGGCTGCTGATTGAGGGCAACCGGATCCGTTTGGTCGATTTCAAAACCGCACGGCGGCCTCCTGCCGGGCTGGATGAAGTGCCGGTTTCGATCTTGCGCCAGATGGCCGCCTATGCCGCCGCGCTGGAGGCGGCCTATCCGTGCCGGACGGTGGAGGCTGCGCTGCTCTATACCCAGGTGCCGATGCTGCTGGAAATTCCGGCAGAGCTTCTGGCGGTGCACAAGCAGGCTTTGGCAGGCGCGCAGTAAAGGTTTTTGATGCGGGCCGTTGCCAAGCGGCCTGCGCACCCTAGATTAGCAACAAGACTTCAAAGGAGATTCCCGATGGCCACCAAAGCTGCAACCGATGCCAGTTTCGCCGCCGACGTGCTGAACAGTGACAAGCCCGTTCTGGTCGATTTCTGGGCCGAATGGTGCGGGCCCTGCAAGATGATCGGCCCGGCGCTCGAGGAAATCAGCGAGGAACTGGCCGACAGGGTCAGCATCGTGAAGGTCGACATTATGGAGAACACCGATGTGTCGAGCCAGTACGGCGTGCAATCAATCCCGCTGATGATTCTGTTCAAGGATGGCCAGCCGGTGGCTCAGAAACTCGGCGCCGCGCCGAAGAGCCAGCTGAAGGGTTGGTTGGAAAGCGTTCTCTGAGGATCTATGCCGAGATGCTGATTCAAAACCGCTCATGCTGAGCTTGTCGAAGCACCCGCCTGTTACGCAGCCGTATCCTGCGCACGATGGGCTTTCGACAGGCTCAGGCTGAGCGGGATTTTGAGAGAATTCCTCTGATAAGCTGCACAGTGGTCTAGAGTAGAGCCAGCCGCTCAGCCATTTCCTCCCACAAGGCCTCGCTCGCCGCGCCGATCAGGCCGGGCAGGTGCGCCTCGTCCACGCGGTAAGCCCGCCCATCGGGCCGCGCCGCTTTGCCGCCCGCCTCATTGACGAACAGCACCCCGGCAGCGTGGTCCCACGCCAGCGTGCGTTCGAAAATCGAGACATCGTTGATACCCAGAACCAGCCGGGGATACTGCTCGGCGGCGCAGCGCGGGATATCGGTGAGGGTGTAGTGCGGTGCGATATGGGCCTTCATCGCCGCGCGTTGGGCCGGGTCCATGAACACCAACGAGATTGCCGCGATGGGCGGATTTGCGCCGGTTGAGCGGGCGGTGATCCGCTCCTCCCCAACAAACGCCCCGCCGCCGCGATGGGCATGGCACAGCCGCCCGGACAGCGGATCGTAAATCCATCCAGCAATCGTCTCGCCCGCCTCAGCCAGCGCGACCATCACTCCGAATGGCGGTTTGCCAGCGGCGAAGTTGTTGGTGCCATCGACCGGATCGATGATCCAGCACAGCGCATTGCCCAGCCGGTCAAGCAGCGCTGGATCGGCGTGGGCCGCTTCCTCGCCGACAATCGCCGCCTCAGGAAGCAGTTTGGACAGACCCTCGGCGAGGATCAGCTCGGCTTCTTTGTCGGCAATCGTCACCACATCATCCGCCGCCTTGGCGTCGATCTCATGCGCCGCAAGCGACTGGTAACGCGGCATGATCGCCCGGGTCGCCGCGTCCTGCATCACGGCCAGCACTCCGGCGGTCAGGGCATAGGTCAAGACCGATAATCCGCGTTGATCGAGATGTAACCGTGGGTCAGATCGCAGGTCCACACCGTGGCGCGGCCGGTGCCCAAGCCCAGATCGACCTCGATTGAGATATCCTGCCCCTTGAGGTGCGCAGTGACCGGCGTTTCGTCGTAGTCGGCCAGCGGCTGCCCATCGCGCGCGGCCCAGGTGCCGCCGAAGCCGATCGAAAGCTTGTCACGGTCAGCCGGCTCGCCAGCCTTGCCCACCGCCATCACCACGCGGCCCCAGTTGGCGTCTTCGCCCGCAATGGCCGTCTTGACCAAGGGCGAATTGGCAATGGCCAGGCCGACCCGCCGGGCGCTGTCATCGCTGACCGCGCCGGTGACGCTGACCGCGATGAACTTTTGCGCGCCTTCACCGTCGCGGACCACCAGCTGGGCCATCTGGCGGCAGACATCGTGGAGCGCGGCGGCAAAGGCATCGGCGCCGGGCGAATCCATCCCGGTCAACGGCGCATTCCCCGCCGCTCCGGTGGCAAAGGCCAGTACGGTGTCGCTGGTCGAGGTATCGCTATCGACCGTGATGCAGTTGAAGGTGCTGGCATTGGCCGCACTCAGCAATTGCTGGAGAAATGCTGGGGCAATCGCACAGTCAGTAAAAATGTAGCCGAGCATCGTCGCCATATCGGGCGCGATCATCCCGCTGCCTTTGATGATTGCGGTGAGGGTAACGGTCTTGCCGCCAACCACTGCCGTCGCCGTCGCGCCCTTGGCAAAAGTGTCAGTAGTGCCGATGGTATTGGCGGCATCCTCCCAGCCGCAGGGCGCGGCCAGCAGCGCGGCTTCGATCCCGGCCTTGGCCTTGTCCATGGGGAGCGGCACCCCGATCACCCCGGTGGAGTTGACGAACACCTGATCCGCCGCGCAAGCCAGATGCGCCGAAACCTGCGCCATGATCGCTTCAACCGCCTCACGCCCGCGGTAGCCGGTGAAAGCGTTGGAATTCCCGGCATTGACCACTAGCGCGCGGGCCTTGCCTTGCTTGATGGCTTCGCGGCCCAGATCAACTTCGGACGAGCAGCAGACGTTACGGGTAAACACCCCCGCCACCACCGTGCCCTCGGCCAGTTCGACATAGGTCAGATCACAGCGCTCCTGTCCCTTGGCCCAATCCTTGTACCCCGCGCGGGCAACCCGCAGCGTGACCCCGCCGATAGCAGACATGGCGGGGAAGGGACGGGCGAGGGGGGATCTGGCTTCGGACATGAGCAGCGCCTAGCCTTGCTGACCAACCACCGCAACGCCCGTTCGCATCGCCGGAATTACTTCCCTAGCCCGATCAGCGCCATCGGGCCAACCTTGTCGCGCGGGGTGATTTTCCATTCGAGGCGCTTGCCGGTGGGGTCAGCCTTGGCGCCCTCGTCCGTGTTGTTGGCCAGGATTTCGCCATCGGTGGTCAGCACAAAGCGGCCATCGACTTGTGGGAATTCAGGAATTTTCTTGGCCTCTTCGGGCGAGGCCTTGGACCGTTCGGCGGCGGCCATTTGCGCGACGTTGCCGAAGGGCATTCCGCCCATGCCCTCTTGCGCCTGCAGCGCGGGCGAATCGAGCCGAACCGAACCATCAGCGCGGCGGTTGAGCACGAAGAACGGTGTGATTTGCTGCATCTTCTCGATGGTCGGGAAGGCGAAATCGTGAGTCAAATGCCCGGTCAGGGCAAAGTCGACTTCATAGAGCCCGTTGCCCTTATAGGCCACGGTCTTGAACCCGGCCTGACGGCGCAGCCGCGCGGCGAGTTCTTCAGCGGCCTTCGGATCAGCCGGGTCCAGTCCGCCCAGCATGACCTTCATCGACTCGTTGTCCTGCTTGCGCTTTTCTGCGCCAGCCTGCTGATTGCTGTCCCAGTTGGCCTTGTCGGCTTCCAACTCGTCCTTGGTGCAAGTGCGTTCTTTCTCAATATTCTCTTCGCTGTAGCAGGGCGAAGGCACATAGGTTGCGTCTGCCTTGCTCGCCATGTCCATCAGGTCCGACAGTCCGAGCACGAAAATTTCGCCCGTGTAGCTATAGCTGAACGCGCCGCTCTTGCGCAGATCAAGCGCTGCGTCGAACTTGCCCGGAGTGACGAAGCAGGCCGCCAGCAGCAGGCTGAGCGCGGCGGTTAAGGCAACGGCTGCGGCGTGCCTCGGAGAAAACGGCAGGTTCATCGGTCAGTCCCTTTCGCGGGTGGCCATCGCATAGAGCGCGACGGCGGCGGCGTTCGAAACATTCAGGCTTTCGATCGCGCCGGTCATCGGCAGGCGGGCGATGGCGTCGCAGTGCTGGCGGATGTTGTGGCGCAT
>VFKS01000001.1 GCA_009885425.1 Novosphingobium sp. | reverse complement strand
GCCGAGGTACAGAGTTTCCTGCCGCCCCAGCGTAATTGCAGCGGCGGCGCGGGTGATCTTGCGCGTCACGAAGGTTTCGCCGCGCAGCGGGCTTTCGTGGTTGAACAGGATTCCGTTGGAAGCATGGATGCCGTAAGCCTCGCGGTAGTTGACCGTGATCCAATAGGCATAGAGCTTGGCCGCCGCATACGGACTGCGCGGATAGAACGGGGTAGTTTCGCGCTGCGGCACTTCCTGCACCAGCCCGTAAAGCTCGGACGTAGAAGCCTGATAGAACCTGGTTTTCTGCTCCAGCTTCAGGATCCGGATCGCCTCGAGCAGTCGCAGGGTGCCCAGCGCATCGGAATTGGCGGTATACTCGGGCGTTTCGAAGCTGACCGCGACGTGGCTCTGCGCGGCGAGGTTATAGATCTCGTCGGGCTGGGTTTCCTGAACGACCCGGATCAGGTTGGTCGAATCGGTCAGGTCACCATAATGCAGCATCAGCTTGGGATCGGGAACGTGCGGGTCCTCATAGATCTCGTCGATCCGGGCGGTGTTGAACGAGGAGGAGCGCCGCTTGATCCCGTGGACGCGATAGCCTTTTTCGAGCAGCAGCCGGGCAAGGTAAGCCCCGTCTTGTCCGGTAATCCCGGTGATCAATGCAGTCTTCTCGCTCACGTAATACTTCCTTTGGGGAACAGGGTAATGATCCGGGCCAGAGCTTCGTGGACCGGTCGGCGCATAGTGTCCTGGGTCTTGCCCAGCCGGACCACGGTGACCCCGTTATCGCGACTGACGATAACGTACTGACCCAGATGCCCGTTCATCGAGAACACACTCGCCGGGGCGCCGGGCCATTGCTGATCGTCACCCGGTGCGGCCCGGTTGAGCCACAACTGCCCGCCATAGCCGGGGCTGATCGGGCTGGAGCCGGTCATGAAATCGATCCACGCCGATGGGACCAGTTGCGCGCCCTTGACTGCGCCGCGATTGCGCAGAAATTCGCCGAACTGTGCCCAGTCGCGGGCCGATCCGTGGATCAGGCTGCCACCGATCAAGGTGCCCGCTGCGTCGAATTCGGGAACCATGCTGTTCATGCCCAGCGGCTCGAACAGCCGGGTCTTGAGATAGTCCCGCACAACCTGAATGCGAACCGCCGGATCGGTGCTGGTGGTCAGCGAACGCGCTGCCAGATCGGCCAGGATCACCGTGGTTGCGCTGGAATATTCGAACTTTCTGCCGGGCGCGGCCTCGAGCGGCTGGGCCTCGGCATAGGCGGCCATATTGTCGCGCCCATCGAGGAACAGCATCCGCACTTCGTCGCTATCATAGGGCGGATCGCCAGCCTCGGTATGGCGCAGGCCAGAGCGCATCTGCATGAGCTGGCGCAGCGTGATCTCTCCGCGCGGATCGCCGGATCGCTGCCAGGCCGGGATCGGCACGCTTTCATCCAGTCGCAGCCGTCCATCGGCAACCAGCTCGCCGATCATCACCCCGGTGACGGTCTTGGCCATCGACCAGGAAATGAACCGGGTGTTTTCGTGATAACCTGGGGCATAACGCTCGGCCACGATCCGGCCGTTATGGAGCACCAGCACGGCGCGGGTCTCGGCAGTTTCATCGGCGCTGAACAGGCGATCGACGGCGCGGGCCAGCGCTTCGCGGTTCACTCCCGGCTTGTCGGCCACTGCCCCCAGCGCCGCTTCGCTCAGCGGCGGCGGGGGCGGCGGCGCGCTGCGATCCGCTCCGCAGCCGATCAGGGCTGGCAGAGCAAGCAGTGGCAGGATAAGGGACTTTCGAAAGCCGGGCATGACGCCTGCTTCCCTTGCCCAAAGGTTCGACAATGGCAACCGTCAAACAGAATCCCGCCACCAGATCGCCCTGGCGCCGCCGGGCCCTGCTGCTGGGGCTGGGCCTGTTGGCGGCGCTGCTGGCGCTGTTCTGGAAGCCGCTTAACAGTTATGCCAATGTCGGTGCAGCCTATGGTGCGCGGGTCGCCTGCTCGTGCCGGTTCATTGGCGGGCGTGAGCTTGCCGATTGCGCCAAGGATTTCGAGCCGGGGATGGAACTTGTCCGTCTGTCGGAAGTTGCCGAGACCAAGAGCGTGACCGCTTCGTTCCCGCTGCTGGCCAGCCACACCGCCACCTATCGCGAAGGGCCGGGCTGCCAGCTTGAGCCATGGCCGGGCTGAGCCTCGCGGTAACCGATTGACCATATTCCTTTGCTAGGCACCCCTTGATGACCGATATCGCAATCCATCCTGTTGTGCTGTGCGGCGGTAGCGGCACCCGGCTCTGGCCGCGCAGCCGCGCCAGCAAGCCCAAGCCGTTCCTGCCGCTGGTCGGGACCGGCACCTTGTTCGAGGCAACACTGGGCCGCTGCCCACCTGCCGCCGGGTTCGCCGCGCCAATCGTGGTCACCGGCGCCGCGCATCTGGCCCATGTCGAGGCGCAGTGGCCCACAGGCGTCGGCGGCGAGGTGATTGTCGAGCCTTCCGCGCGCAACACTGCCGCTGCCATTGCGCTGGCCGCGCTGCGCCTGCCCGAAGATGCGGTGATGCTGGTTTGTCCGAGCGATCACCACATCGCGAATAACGATGCGTTTCAGGCCGCCGCTCACGCAGCAGCGGCGCTGGCGCAAAGTGGCTGGCTGGTCTCGTTCGGGATCGCCGCCACCGCGCCTGAAACCGGGTTCGGCTATCTCCAGCGCGGGGAACCGCTCGATGGGCTCGGCTTCAAGGTCGCCCGGTTTGTCGAAAAGCCGGACCTGGAACGCGCCAAAGCCTTTTTGGCCGATGGCGGCTATGCCTGGAACGGCGGGATCTTTGCCTTCCGGGTCGGGACTTTTCTGGCCGAACTCGATGCCCATCGCCCCGCGATTGCGGCGCAGGCCCGCGCGGCGGTGGCAGCTGGCCGGGCCGAGGGGTCGCGCTTTCACCCCGAAGCGGCGGCCTTCGCTGCGATCGACAGCGAATCGGTTGACTATGCCGTGATGGAAAACACCGCGCGCGCCGCGATGGTCTTGGCCGACATGGGCTGGTCCGATATTGGCAATTGGGACGCATTGTTGACTGCTCGCACCCGCGACGACCTTGGCAATTGCGCGCCCTCCAGTGCTGAACTGGTCGATTGCCGCAATGTTTTGGTCGAAAGCGATGGCCCGCGCGTCTCGGCAATTGGCCTCCAGGACGTGGTGATCGTGGTCGATGGCAATGACGTGCTGGTCACCACTCGCGCGGGTGCACAAATGGTCGGCAAGCTAAATGGCGCGGTCAACCAGTGAGCGCGCTGCTCCCCACCCGAATGGTCGAGCGGCCCTGGGGCCGGACCAGCTTGCCCGCTCCGTTCGTTGCCCCGCCGGGTGAACGGATCGGTGAGGTATGGTTTGAACCGCCCGCTGCGCTCGAACAGCTGCTCGTCAAATATATTTTCACCAGCCAAGCCCTGTCGGTTCAGGTCCATCCGTCTGACGCGCAGGTTCCAGCGGGGGAGCGCGGCAAGGAAGAGTGCTGGCTGGTGATCGCGGCCGAGCCGGATGCCAAGCTGGGGATCGGGTTCGATTCTGCACTTTCAGCTGAGGGTATGCGCGCGGCTGCGCTCGACGGCAGCATTGAACATTTGCTGACCTGGCATGCCGCCAAACCGGGCGATTTCTTTTACATCCCGGCCGGTACGGTCCATGCAATCGGCGCCGGGATCGGGCTGATCGAAGTCCAGCAGAACAGCGACATCACGTATCGACTCTATGACTATGGCCGGCCGCGCGAGCTGCATCTCGAAACCGGGATGGCCGTGGCGCGCGGAGAACCCTATCCGGCGGAACTGCATCAGCAGGTCAGCGAGAATGGTGCTGTGACACTGGTCGAAGGGCCGCATTTCCGGCTCGACCGATTGGACAGCGCGCCCGATCCGGCCACTGCCGCGCGCTATCACGGGCCGCTGCTGGTGATCCCGCTCGATGGTCAGGCCGAAGTGGGCGATAAGCTGATCGAGGCCGGGCAATGCGCTTTGGCGGTTTCGCTGGCCGAAGTGACGATCTCAGGCCGCTGCCTGATTGCCCAGCCCTGCCTCTAGACCGCTTCGGTCGAATCGATCCAGCCGCCGCCGATAACCCGGTCCCCGGCATAGAGCACCGCAGCCTGCCCCGGCGCGACGCCGTATTCAAGCTGGGCGAAGTGGATCGTGCAATCCGCACCGCCGCCCAGCTGGCCTTCGAGCACGACCGGCACCGGCTTGGCCAGCGAACGGACCTTGGCGGTCAACGGCCCATCCGGCAGTGGCCCGATCCGGTTGGTTTCGACAATCCGCGCCGCGCTGACTGCTAGCAGGATCTTGGGGCCGACCAGCACGCGGCGCCCCGGTGCATCGAGTCCGGTGACATAGAGCGGCTCGGCCTGTCCGCCGATCTCCAGCCCACGGCGCTGGCCAACGGTATAGTGGATGATCCCCTTGTGCGGCCCCAGCACTTCGCCGGTCAGGGCGTGGACGATCTCGCCCGGCTCCCCGCCTTCGGGCCGGACGCTGCGGACGATCTTGGCATAGTCACCATCGGGGACGAAGCAGATGTCCTGGCTGTCGGGCTTCGCCGCCACCCGCAGTCCTTCGGCCTCGGCAATTTCGCGGACCTGGGCCTTGGGCAGGCCGCCTAAGGGAAAGCGCAGGAAATCGAGCTGGGCCTCGGTGGTGCCATAGAGAAAGTATGACTGGTCGCGCGCAGGATCGAGCGCGCGGTGCAGTTCCGCCCCGGCCGGGCCGATCGCGCGGCGGACATAGTGCCCGGTGGCGAGGCAATCGGCGCCCAGTTCGCGCGCCATCGCGAACAGATCGGTGAACTTTGGCCCCATGTTGCAGCGAATGCAGGGAATCGGGGTGCGGCCGGCGAGGTATTCGTCGGCAAACCGCTCGACGACCGATTCGCGAAACTGACTTTCATGATCGATCACGTGGTGAACGATCCCGAGCCGGTCGGCGACGCTGCGGGCATCGCGGATATCGTCTCCGGCACAGCAGGCACCCTTGCGGCCGGGGGCGCCACCGCTGTCATAAAGCTGCAGAGTCACGCCGATCACTTCGGCCCCGCTGCGCGCCGCCAGCGCCGCCACGACCGAGCTATCGACCCCGCCCGACATGGCGACGACGATCCGCTTGTCCGATAGCGGCGCGGCCAACTGGAACAGCTCGGCCAGATCAGGAAGGGCAAGGGAGGCGGTGCTCATCGCCGGGCGCCTTACACCGCACTGCCGCGCAAGGCAAAGCAGGACCCGGATCGGGGTGGTGCAATTCGGTAAGTATTCTCAACAGGGGGTAAACCCGGACTTTACCTGATCTTGACTATGTGGCCCTATTAGTCGGCTCATGGAATTCGCAAAAGACCTTTTGAGCAGCCTGCGCGGCCGGGTTTCGACCCCGCCGCTGGGTGCGCCGAGCGGCCGGATCGACTGGTCTGAACTGCACGCCCGGCTGGGCGCAGCCCATGCCGCCGCGCGCGAACTGGCGCAGGGCGCAAGGCGTAGCCCGGCGATTGCTGGCGGATTCGCCGAATGGAGCACGGATATTGCGGCGAGAGGACAGTCCTCAACGTCCGTTAACCGAATTGATTTAGCAGATGGAAAAGCTGCCGAGGGCATTGATAGCGCCATCGCCGGAAAAACCATGACCGGTGGTCGAGGACAATGATGATCGAAAACCAGAAAATCCGACCTGCGATGGTCATCGGGCCACTTGGTGAGCCGCTGACCCTTGATTCGCTGCCCAAGCCTGGCACCACACGCTGGGTCGTGCGGCGCAAAGCCGAGGTGGTGGCTGCCGTCAATGGCGGGCTGCTGACCATCGACGAGGTCTGCGAGCGTTACAATCTGACGCTGGAAGAGTTTGCCTCATGGCAGCGCGCGGTTGACCGCTCCGGGATGCAGGGCCTCAGGGTCACGCGCATTCAGCACTACCGCGATCTTTATGAGCGTCAGCTGAAATACTGATCCAGTTCATTGTGTTAACCCGTGCGGCCGGGGCAAGCTCAAGGCTTGCCCCGGCCGCCACCGTTTTGGCGCCTGTTGTTGGCCGAACGGACTTGGCGGTCTGACGAGCGCAGCATTGCCCTTGGCCAGCGACCCGCCTATGCCCCGATCTGCTCAAGCCCCGAATTTAGCCAGCTAAAGCTGGCTCTTGCGGCGGGTGCTATAGCGATGTAATACAGCTCGGTCGGAATGTTGCATTTGCGGCATTATCCAGACCGGCATGGGCAAAACGGAAGCGGCGATGAACTTCGAAACGGAAATCAGTGCGGACCAGGATCTCGGCGGAAATCCGCTGCAGATGGGCGGTGAGGAAGATCGCCGCTCGCGCCGCAATCTGATCGTTATCGCCTTGGTCGTCTTGCTGGCAATTCTGACGATTGCCTACTTCGTCACCCGCAGCGGCGCCCCAGCCGATGCCGCCAAAGAAGGCAAGAAGGATCAGGCGCCGACCGTCACCGTTGTTACCCCGGGCCGAATTACCGTTGAAGGCATGATCAACGCCACCGGCACTCTGGCCGCGCGCCGCGAATTGCCGGTCGGGGTTGCTGGCGAAGGCGGACAGGTCGTGTCCGTGCTGGTCGAGCCGGGACAGTGGGTTCGCGCCGGGCAAGTGCTCGCGGTGATCGATCGTTCGGTCCAGGTCCAGCAGGCCTCAAGCCAGACTGCCCAGATTCAGGTGGCCCGCGCCAACGCAAATCTGGCCGAAGCCAATTATCAGCGCGCGCTCAAGCTGGTTGATAAGGGCTTTGTTTCGAAAGCCGATGTCGATCGTCTGCGCGCCGGCCGCGATGCCGCTTTTGCGCAGGTCCGGGTTGCCAATGCCCAGGCCGGCGTGCTCGGCGCGCAGATGCGGCGGCTCAATATTGTCGCCCCCGCGGCAGGGCTGGTGCTCGAACGCCGGGTTGAACCAGGCCAGGTGGTCAGCGGCGGATCGGGCGTCCTGTTCCGGCTGGCCAAGGGCGGCGAAATGGAAGTCAAAGCGCTGCTGGGTGAGGCTGATCTTGTTGGACTCAGCCCTGGCGTGACGGCACAGATCATTCCGGTCGGAAGCGACAAGAGCTTTACCGGTCAGGTTTGGCAGATCGCCCCAGTGATCGACCCGGTCAGCCGTCAGGGCACGGCCCGGATCGCGCTGGCTTACGCCCCCGAACTTCGCCCAGGCGGATTTGCTTCGGTTGCGATCAAGTCCGGCGCGATGGTGGCGCCGGTCCTGCCCGAATCGGCGATACTCTCGGACGCCCAGGGCAGCTATGTCTTCATCGTCGGCAAGGACAACAAGGTTGAACGCCGCCCGATCAAGCAAGGCCGGATCACTCCGCAAGGGATCGTGATCGCCGAAGGTCTGTCGGGCTCCGAACGTGTTGTTCTGCGGGCCGGCGGGTTCCTCCAGCCGGGTGAGACGATCAAGCCAGTCTCGCCGAAGCCTTGATGACCAGTCCGGCAGGAACCAAGCGATGAATTTCAACAACATCTCGGCCTGGTGCATCCGCAACCCGGTGGTCCCGATTGTCATTTTCATCGGGCTGATGCTGGCCGGTATAGTCGCGTTTTCGCAACTGAAAGTCCAGAACGAGCCGGACATCGAATTCCCCGGCGTGGTGGTGGTGATCAGCCAGCCGGGCGCTGCTCCGGCAGAGATCGAAAACCAGATCACGCAGAAGATCGAAGCCTCGTTGCGCTCGATCCAGGGGGTCCAGAACATCAGCTCGACGGCCCGAGAAGGCGGCAGTGAAACGGTGGTCGAATTCCAGATCGGCACCAACATCATCGAGGCGCTGAACGACGTAAAGAATCAGGTCGATCAGGCCCGCGGCGGCTTGCCTGACGGCATTCTCGAACCGCAGGTTTTCAAGATCGAAACCTCGTCCGATCCGATTGGCTATTTCTCGGTTTCGGCCGACGATATGACGATCGAGCAACTCTCGTGGTTCGTCGACGATATCGTTGCCAAGCGCCTGCTCGGCGTTCCCGGCATGGCCACGGTTGAACGCGGCGGCGGGGTTGAGCGGGAAATTCTGGTGGTGCTCGATCCAGGCCGGATGCAGTCGATTGGGGTCACCGCCAGCCAGATCAACGCGGCGCTGCGCCAGTTCAACGTCAATGCCGCAGGCGGACGCTCCGAAATCGCCGGATCACGCCAATCGGTTCGTGTGCTGGGCAATTCTGCGACGGCGTACGATTTGTCGCAGCTCGACATTCCGCTGGGCGGTGGCCGCACAGTCAAGTTGGCCGATGTCGCCCGCGTGTCAGACAGCTATGGTGAACTCAGCTCGATCGGCAAGACCGATGGCAAGTCGGTGGTCACCTTCTCGATCGCCCGCTCACGCGGCGAATCCGACGTTTCGGTTTACGACGGAACGGTCGCGAAGCTGGACCAGATCGAAAAGCAGAATCCCGGGATAAAATTCAACCGGCTGTTCACATCGGTCGATTACGTCAAGGCGCAGTACGAAAGCTCGATCGCCGCGATGGTCGAAGGCGCAGTGCTGGCGGTGATCGTGGTGTTCTTCTTCTTGCGCGATTGGCGCGCAACGATGATTTCGGCGATCGCGATCCCGCTGTCAGCAATCCCAAGCTTCTGGTTCATGCAGCTGATGGGCTTCACGCTCAACCAGATGTCGCTCCTTGCCCTCGGGTTGGTCGCAGGTGTGCTGGTCGATGACGCGATTGTCGAGGTCGAGAATATCGTCAGGCACATGCGGATGGGCAAAAGCGCCTATCAGGCCTCGATCGATGCCGCCGATGAAATCGGGTTGGCAGTGGTTGCCACCACCTTTTCGATTGTCGCGGTGTTCCTGCCGGTCAGCCTGATGCCGGGGATTCCCGGGCAGTTCTTCAAGAATTTTGGCGGAACCGTGGTGGTATCCGTGCTGATGAGCTTGGCTGTCGCGCGGATGATCACGCCGATGATCGCGGCCTATTTCCTGAAATCGCATGGTGTGGCTGAACATGGCGGCGGGCCGTGGATGGACCGCTACATGCGGCTGCTCAACTGGTCGCTCGACACCACCAAGTC
>VFKS01000387.1 GCA_009885425.1 Novosphingobium sp. | reverse complement strand
CTCATAGCGCCGGGCCTCGCGCCCCTCGGCATTGAAGTATTTGACCGTCTCATAATTCAGCAGCGAATCGACCGAGCGCGCCAGCGCCTGCCCATCGAGCCGGTTCATCTTCTCGCGAAGGGCATTGCGCCAGTCAGTGATCCAGCGGGTCACCGCGCCGTAGGCAACCACCGCCACCGCCGTCGCTGCGACCAGTCCCCAACCGAAAGTGAAGTAGAAGATTACCGCGACCACGATCAGCTCGATCACGGTCGGGGCGATGTTGAACAGCATGAAATAGAGCATCACGTCGATGCTCTTGGTCCCCCGGTCGATGGTCTTGGTAATCTCGCCGGTGCGGCGAGCGAGGTGGAACCGCATCGACAGGCTGTGCAGCTTGGTAAAGGTATCAACCGCCAATTGCCGCGTTGCTTCCTGCCCGACCCGTTCGAACACGATGTTTCGCAAATTGTCGAACACCACGCTGGTGAACCGCCCCAACGCGAAGGCCAGCACCATGGCGAAGGCGATCTGGAACCCAACCGGGCCGGGCACAGCCATCGCGTCAACCGCCAGCTTGTAGGCATAGGGCAGCGACAGCGTGATCGCCTTGCTGGCGATGACCAGTAGCACAGCGATCACGATCTTGTGTTTCAGTGCCGGGCGATCCTTGGGCCACAAGTAGGGCAGGAACCGTCTTAGCGTGCCCCAGCCATCGTGGCGGGCGGCGCTATCGGGGGCAGGGTCATAGGGCGACATTGGCCCCATTTAGGACGCCGCCGCAGAAAGGGAAGGGAGGACTAGGGATCCAGCCGCGAACCGAGATTGTCATTGTGCCGTCCAAAGGCTTTTTCGGGCACGTCGAAATAAATCCGGCGAGTGCTGAAATCGATCGCGATCCGATCAAGCTGGCGCAGATCGCGCATCCCCAGCAGCAGCGCCGGTTTGCGGTCCAGCCCCAGCGCGGCAAAGGCCGGTGAATCGGCAAACGCAATCAGGACATTGCCGAAGTTCACGTCATCGATCTGCAGGACCCGGGCATAACCCATGTCGGCGGTGATGGTCTGTCCAGTGACCGAACGCAGCACGGTCTGTTCCTGCCGTCCGCGCCGGGCCAGCTTGTTCTGCAGCGCCATGTTGCCGATCGAGGTTTCCGAACCTGTATCGATCACCACTTCGACTTTGACCCCGTCGATCCGCGCGTCGGCCATGATCAGCTGGCCCGATTTGCGCCGCGCAGTGACGACGATTTCATACCCGCGATTGCCGCCAAGCGACCTGGCGTCAGACACCGCGATCAGACCTTTGCGGAAATCAACCACGACCCGCTGACCTTGCAGACTGTCGAGCCCGATGATCCCGTCCGCCCCGATGTCGCTGGCCTTAAGCAGCGGAACCAGCAGGCCGTAATAGGAGCGTTTGCCCAGATCGATCTGATCCAGCTCGACCGTATCAACCATTTCGGTCCCCGCGATCCCGATAAGTTTCGCGCGGCCGGTGATTGGCAGCGCCAAGGTGGTGGCGAGGCCGGTTGAAAGCACCGTGTTCTGCGCGCCGGTATCGATCATGAATTCGAACGGGCCGTGCTTGCCGATTTGCACCGGAACCGTCATCCGGGATTCGCGGTCAATCCCGATTTCGATCACATCGACCTGGCTGGCTTGCTGGGTGCCGTCTTGTCCGGTCAGCAGCGGCATCGCCACCATCAGCGAAACGAACGGAACGAGCATCGGGTTGATCGGCATGGCTGGGATCCTCTCTCGCTCGAGAGACTACTACTCCAGGGCGAAAAGCGCAAAGGCGCCTATCGGCTTTGCTTGGCCATCCGTCGAGCCGTCAGAACGCCGCGGGCATCGCCCAGTAATGCTGTGATCTCGCCAAACAGCGAGTGTCGGATCAGGGCCAAAGTGGCAAGCCAGCACACGGCGCCTGCAGCCACGCCCAGCCCGATCTGCCCCAGGCCGGCCTGTGCCGGACCCGCCCACCAGACATAGCTGGCCAGCACCGGCGCGATCGCGGCGATTGTTCCGGCCAGGCTCTTGCCCCAGACCTTCAGCAAGGCAGGCCAGCTGACATCGACAATCTCGCGCATGAAGGGAGCATAGACCGCGATCCAATAAAGCCCGTGGGCAACGCGCGACGCGGCTATCCAGACCAGCCCGAACGGGGCGGCCAGCGCCAGGAGCAGGACCGAAGCGATCGTTTCATAGATATTGTAGCGGATCAGCTGCGGCATTCGTCCGACCAGGATCGGCAAGTCCCCATTGAGCGGCACCGCAACATAGCACAGCTGCGAAAGCGCCACCCAGATCAGCAGCGGCGCTGCCTCGGCCCAGCGCGGGCCGTAGAGCAGATCGACCAGCGGCGCGGCCAGCACCGCGATCCCGGCCATCGCCGGCCAGGTGATCCCGGTATAGGCTGCAACCACCCTTAGATAAGGCGGGCCAAGCGGCTGACCTTCATCGCGGACCTTGCGGAAGGCGGGATAAAAGACGCCGGTTACCGCGCCCGATACCAGCAGCCGCAATTGCAGCGCCAGCCCCGATGCGCGGGCAAACAGGCCGACCGCGACTTCGTTGAGGATCCGCCCGACCAACAGTTCCGGCGCGCGCGAAGTGATCGACGCGCAGATCGCTTGCACAGTATTGGTTCCGCCTAGCGCGACGATCGGCGCAGTTTCCTTCAGGCGCCACGGCCAGGGCAGCATTCCTCCGGCCCGCCACTGGCTGACCATCACCCGCGCCGCTTGCTGGGCAAAGGCGCCCCACGCCAGAGCCATGGCACCATGTCCCCGCACCGCCAGCGTCAACGCCACGGCGGCATTGGCCGCGGCCGCGCCAACTTCGATCATGGTGTTCGATTTGAAATCCATCCGTCGCTGGCACAACGCCTGCGGGACAATCGCCAGGGGCACCAGCAGGTAGGAGCTGGCAATCACCAGCGCCAAGGGCAGCAGCCGCGGATCGTTGTAAAACCACGAAACCGGCCAGGCCAGCAGTATCGCGGCGAGGGCTACGACCCAGGCTACGACTATAGAGAGGGTGAAAGCCGTCTGGATCTTCGCTTCCGTCAAATCCCGCTCGCCGGAGATATAGCGGGCGACGCCGAAGTCTTGCAGAAAAGCCACCAGCGTGATCGCGGCAAAGGCGATCGAGAACAGACCCAGATCGGCCGGATCGATGTACCAGCGGGCCAGCACCACGCTGGTCACGAACTGGATCGCGAACGAGGTATATTGCGAAGCGATCGCCCAGATCGCGGCGGTGCGGACCGACATGGTCGTCATGCCGCGACCCCCGCCTTGGCCAGCGCCAGCGCCGTGCGGGCGGCATGGAGCGGTTTTCCGCCAACCGCCAGCCGGGCCGCCGCGCGCCACAGGTGCGGCGCGGGGCCGGCTTCATCAATATGTCCGATCAGCGCGGCCCAGCCATCGCCGGCCAGAGCTTCGGGGGCATAAAGGATGCGCTCCACGATCCGGCGCCGAACATAGGCTGCGCTGCCGTGGCCGAATACAGCGTTGATCCCGTCCAGATCAGGAAGGGCCATCAAATCGGCGCTCGGATCTGCGCGGCCCTCGCGCCGCGCGCAATAAGCCAGCCAGGCCAGCGCAGCATTGCGGGTCTGCTCGACCAGATTGGCGGTGCTGACCTGCCGCGCGTGGATCCGGTAGGTCACCAAGCTCTCGGGCAGATTGGCCAGCTTGGCCACTTCGGACAGCCGCAGCCACAGATCATAGTCTTCGGCATGGCGGAACGCGGCCCGATAGCCGCCGATCTGTTCGAGCGCTGCCTGGCGCATCATCACGGCATTGTGATTGAGCAGCGGGCCGCTCTCAAAATTCACGACCAGCCCGGCGTGGCTGGTGGGCCGGACGATCGGCGGACGCTCGAGCCGGGCCCCGGCCTGGTCCATCTTGTCACAGTCACAGCTGACCGCGCCATGATCGGGATGGGCAGCCAGAAAGGCCAGCTGACGCTCGAACCGCTGAGGTGCGCTGATATCGTCGCTGTCCATCAGCGCCACAATCGGAGCTCGGGCTTCATGGAGCAAGCGGTTGAGTGCGGCCACCCGGCCTTTCTCTCCCGTAGGCAAAATCCGGATCCGGGGATCGCTGGCGGCGCGCTGAGCCATCACCGTGGCAGAGCCATCGGCCGAATGGTCATCGACCATCAGAAACTCGAAGTCAGTGAAGCTCTGCGCCAGGATCGAATCGATCGCCTGACCGACAAAGGCCTCGTCATTCCAGACGCTCATCACCACAGAAAGGGCGGGCACAGGCATCGCCGTCAGGCCCACAGCGCGCTGAACGAGGCGATTACGCTCATGTCCGCCGATCCTGCGCCGCGGCTGTGGGCGCGGCGGCGCCAGGCCAGCATGGGCCCGGCCAGGCGGGGAAAGACCCGCCATAGCGCAAACGAGAACGTCCACACTGGACCACTGACCAGTGCCTTGACCCGCCGCAGTTCGGCCAGTCCGCGCTGGATATCGCCCTCAACCACCCGGTCGACGGCATATTCGAAATCAAGCGCCTGCTGGCTCTGCCGCAGCAGCCGGGTCAGCAGTTCCTGCTCGGGCGCATCGGCGGGCAGGGCGGAGCGGGCCTTTTCGTAAACCCGAATATTGCCCAGCAGCATCCGCGCGGCATGGGCCGATGCCGAATTGGGACGTACCCGGTATTCGCCAAGCACACTGTCGATATAACCGGCCCGTCCGCCCAGCTCCATCAGCCGGACCCACAGATCGAAATCCTCGGACTGGGCCATAGCGGTATCGAAGCCGCCGATCCGATCAAAGTCAGCCCGGCGGAATGTCGAGCCGATATAGACGCCAAAGCTGCGGTCGAGCAAATCGGCGAGTGTGCCGTGTTGGCCATCGCCACTCCCCTGTTTGCCGGTGAAGCAAAGCCGCTCTTGCGGGACGGCGCCAAACAGCATGGCGTTGACCGTCACCAGCCGCAGCTCGGGATCATCCTCCAACGCCGAAACTGTCTGTGCCAGATAGTCCGGCCGAAACCGGTCATCGCCATCGAGCAGGGCGATCAATGGGGCGCAGGTCGCCGCGATCGCGGTGTTGCGCGCGCCGGACACGCCCTGATTGGCCGTGGCGAGGTAGCGAATGCGCGAGTCCGACAGGTACGGAGCGACTGCCCCAGCTACATCGTCGGGTGCACCATCGTCGATCACCAGGCATTCCCAAGCGGTGAAAGTCTGGTCCAAAAGCGAATCAAGCGCCTCGCCCAAGAGGTGCGCCACACCAAAGGCGGGCACGATCACCGCAACGCGCGGCGGTTCGGGCGGAAAAGCAGGGGAGAGTGCGACCTCAGGCATGGCGGGCGGTATAGCTAAAGGGCGTTAATCATCGCCTTACGCGGAGCCAATTGGGCAAAAACAAACCAGCATCGGCAATGAAACGTCGTGCTGAAGGACCAAAAGCCCTGTGAAACCCTACGATTCTTGCAGGTTCCGCGCCGATTGAAATAAAACTGCAAAAAGGCGTTGACCGAATCAAGGGTCCGCTTTAGAGGCCCGTTCACCGGACGGGAACGCCGCTTCAAACGGTCTACCGCCCCGGTCGCCAACATAGACGGACAACAAGTCCCCCGACCTAAACAGCGGGGTACGATGGTTGTCCGCCTAATCTGTCGCTTCGGTGACTTGGTTTGCGGCTCTTTGACATTGTTGGTTTTAGATGAAGGGACATGTGGGCGACGGCGCCCGGTCCGCGGGCTTTAAGGCTGCGGATACCGGTTAATTAAGTCGTTACCTGTACATGTCCTTACGTAACCATACGTTTGAATTAAGTGCAGAGTAATGGCTCCTTAAATTCAATTAAGTCAGTTAGCGGACTTCGGTCCGTGCTGGTCTGATTGGGACACAAACTTGAGAGTTTGATCCTGGCTCAGAACGAACGCTGGCGGCATGCCTAACACATGCAAGTCGAACGAACCCTTCGGGGTTAGTGGCGCACGGGTGCGTAACACGTGGGAATCTGCCCTTTGCTTCGGAATAACAGTTAGAAATGACTGCTAATACCGGATAATGTCTTCGGACCAAAGATTTATCGGCAAAGGATGAGCCCGCGTAGGATTAGCTTGTTGGTGAGGTAAAGGCTCACCAAGGCGACGATCCTTAGCTGGTCTGAGAGGATGATCAGCCACACTGGGACTGAGACACGGCCCAGACTCCTACGGGAGGCAGCAGTG
>VFKS01000437.1 GCA_009885425.1 Novosphingobium sp. | reverse complement strand
CGCGGCAACAGACTGGCCCGCCAGCACCGCACCGAACCTGCCAGCTGCAATTTCGCGCCATCGAGCAAGCGCCAATGCATCGGCTGATGATGATCAGCGCCTTCAACCGTTAAAAAATCGGTCCACGCTCGCCCGATCCCGCCCCGCATTGCAGCAAGGGTCTCGGCCAGATCGGGGCCCTCGCCCTCGACTGCAAGCAGACATTGCTGGGCATCGAGTTGCGCACTGATTTCGGCGAGCGAACGGTCAATAGCTGCGCGGTGTTCGCTGATCAGAGCCGGGTCTTCGGGCGGCAAGGGACTGACCTGCCACGAATTGACGCAAATCGCGCAACCGCCCTCGGCCAGCGGTTCGACCTCGATCCAGGCGGTAATGGCGTCGCGACCGTTGTTGGCGCGGATCGTCCGGGCGAGCTTTAACCCGAACGTGCGGGCCTTTAATTCCAGTTCGCGCAGCGCCGGAATGGCAATCGCGCCGGGAACTTCACCGCCGCAATCAAGTTGCAGCGACAGCAGCGGTTCGCTGGCGGAGACCAGCTGGCCGTCCGCGTCGCTTTGCGCTTGCGCAATTCCAGGATGGGCGGCGCTCACTGGGGTCAGCTGCCGGGATAGGCGGCGGAACGTGCCAGCAAAGCGGCGGCGTGGTCGCTGCCCAGGTTCTCAAACCCTTCTGGCAGGGTCAATTCGGGATGAAGCGAACCGAATTGCTCCTCGATCGCGTTTGGTCGCAGTCCAGCGGCGCGCAATGCCAGCGTCAGCCGAGCGAACTGTCCCTCATTGGTAGCCAGAACCGCCATGTCGCGATCCTGCCCCGAAGCCAGCGCCAGCGCGCTGAGGAACATCGGCACGCCTGCATGGGTCACCGAAAGCGCCGCTGTCGCCCCGCCGCCCATGCCGGTAACGAGCCGCGAGATCAGCCCCAACCGGGTGCGGCTTTCGTCGTAACGGTTGCGGATAGCCAGCTGAGCCGCAGCGTGGATTGTCAATGTATCCTGATCATCATCCGCCAGTCCGCGCAGCGCAACCAGCGCCGCATGGAGCAGATCGCCGGGAAGTTCCGTAAGCGGCAGCTGCATCCGCCGCTGGGTCTGCGCAAAACGCGCCTGCGATGCCAGCAGCGCCATCGAACTGGCAGCAACCTGTTGATCGGGTGATGCAACCAAGGCCTGAAGCAGCGGCGAAATCACGGGATCGAGCGCCAACCGCGCTTCCATCCGCAAGGCCAGCTTCCACTCCAGCGCCAGAGCATGAACGTGGCTGAGAAAGCCGGGATGCCCCACAAAACCATCGACCAGCGCGGCCACTTGCACCGGTGCATATTCGCGCTGATCCGGTGTGCCAGCGGCAGTATTCAGTTCTTCCAGCAGCTGATGGGCGACGTGATTCATCATGCCGCGCAACGACGCAAGAATTTCGTCGCTGAACACCGAATGTTCGTCATTGGCCAGCAGATGCCGCAAGATCGGCGCAATCGTGCCGATCATCGCATCGCCATGCGCCAATTCGTCACGCAGGGTTGCCTCCAACGCGGCAACGGAAAGGGTCTGGGCAGCAATATCACTCATGCCCGTAGCCTTAGCCTTGTTTGGTTAAAGTCGCGTTAGCCGCGATAGAACCGGCGAAGCGAGGATTCCAGCCACGCCGGCCAGTGCCGCCGCGACATGCACGGCCGCCGATCCGGCACCCAAAGCGATTGCCACTCCGAGCCCCAGTGCCAGCAGCGCTCGGTCGCCAAACCAGCCGGTCCAGCGCGGCGCGAACAGCCGCGGCAAAATCCGCAGCAGGGCCACCAGCATGAATGGCGGGAACAATCGATCAACAAAGTGCTGGCCCAGATGTATATGGCTACTCCACGCCACCAGCACTACGATCAGCCCATCGCACAGCCAGCCATAAAGTTCCTTGCTATCCAAGCCCTTACGTAAATAGGTGGCGTCACTCTCGATCCGCGACAGCAATACCGCGCATTCGCGCAGCAGCCATCCGATTGCGACCAGACTCAGCCCCAATGGCAGTAGATTGAACCACCCCGCCCCCAGGCCCAGCAAGGCGAAGACTGCCGCCGCGATCACCAGCGCCATGGTGCCGCTACCCGCGTGAAGCATCGCCGGGCCAAAGCTGCGCACCGCCACCAGCGCCAATCCGCGTGACGGACTGAGCGCACCTTCATCGCGGGTGCGCTGACGCACCCACAGCGGCTCAAGCGCGTGGGCCTCGTCCTCGCTGCGGACCAAGGTCCAGAACAGCCCGTCCAGCCCCGGCGCCGGGATTGCCTTTTGCCGCACTCCTGCCTGCAAGGCGATCCGCTGGAGTGAAGAAGCGGCATCGCAATCGGATGGTAGTTCGGCCAACCGTTCAACCAACCGGCCCGGCAACCGCATCGCGGCCGCGCCTGCGTGGTTCAGATCAATCCGTTCAAACCCGGCGGCCAGGCCTTGCTCGACCGGTTGGACCAGAATGACCTGGCCCTCTTCCAGTAGGGTAGCGGCCTCGGGGATCGATACGAACAGGCCGTCGCCCAGTGCAAACACTTCATCGACGGTTGTCACCAGCCCAACCAGCGCCCGGGAATTGGCGACCACGTGGAACTGGGCTTTTGCAGCCTCGGCCAGATGCTGCAATTCGACCAGTTCAGCGGTCAGGCGCGGAGCGATGCAGATAATCCGCTCGCACTTCAGCTCGAGCGCCAGGGCAAGCTGCTGGCGCGCAACCGTCAACCCGCCAATGCGCAGGAATGCGCGCGGCACAGCTCCTGCGCTTCCGGCAGGCTCCAGCATGGTAAGAACGGCGACCCGCAGTAGCTTTCTCCGCACATTTGCGTGTGAAATCGGCTTCTAGGGGACTCTCGGCAAGGTGCCAAGCGCCCGCGCGACAGCGTGGGCTAAGCTGCTGCGAAGTCGCTTAGAAATGTCCGGATGCGGCGCAGAACATTGGGATCGCCGGGGGCGCCTTCCAACGCTTCTTCGGCCAGAGCCATCAACGTTTCGGCGTGGAACGTGGCGGCCACTCCCTTAAGCCGCATCGCACTCATCTGCCAATTGGCATCGCAGCGTGATCGTCCCAGCAAATCGGCCTGCCGTTCAACGCTTTCGATAAACGCCTGACGCAGCTCGAAAAAAAGCACAGGATCTTCTGCCGCTGCCGCGGCCAGGGTCGCATCAAGGGCTCCTGCTTCGTATGCCATCGGGTCGGCATAGACCCAGTTAGTTAAACTGGGGTTTATCCACGGCCACAACATGGTAAACGCTGAACCCATGACACGTGGAACCCGCATCGTCGCAGTTGAATCCGGTGAGCCTGAAGGCGAACTGGTGCTCGAAACCGTAGCGCCGGAGGCCGGGGAAAGTCCGGCCGCCGATGACTGGTGGGAAGAAGTGCCAGCTCGCCCGGCCCGGCCTTGGCTGGCGATCATCGCCGGCATTCTAACCACGCTTGCGGTTGTCGGATGGAGCGCGCTGTTTTTCCTGGCCAACCAGGATGCGATCCTCGCCGGTGGCTCAATCGCGCAGTGGACTGGCTGGCTGCGCGATTGGTCGGTTCCGGTACTACTTGTGGCCGTAATCTGGCTGATTGGCATGCGCAACAGCCGCCGCGAAGCACTGCGCTTTGGCGAGACGGCGCGGTTGTTGGGCGATGAAGCGATGCTGCTCGAAACCCGGTTGACCACGGTCAATCGTGAGTTGAGCCTCGCGCGCGAATTCATCGCCGCGCAGTCGCGTGATATCGATTCTCTGGGCCGGGTCGCCACCGAACGACTTTCGCTTCATTCGGACAAGCTCGCCTCGCTGATCCATGACAACGGCACAAAGATCGATGCGATCCAGACCGTTAGCGCCTCTGCGCTCGAGAACATGGAAACGCTGCGCAGCAACCTGCCGGTAATTGCCAGTTCGGCCAAAGACGTCACGAACAACATCGGCACTGCTGGCCGCACCGCCCATGCCCAAGTCGATGAATTGATCGCCGGGTTCAACAAGCTCAACCAATTTGGCCAAGCCAGTGAGCGGCAGGTCCTTTCGCTGCGCGAAGTGGTCGAGCAGACCCTTGTCGAATTTACCCGCCAGACCGAACAGCTTGATGCCATCGCCGAAAACCGCTTTGCCGCCCTGACCGAGCGTGGGGCAGAGTTCCGAACCCAACTCGACAGTCAAGAAGTTGATGCGCTCGCCGCAGTTCGCAGCCGGGCCAGCACTTTGGCGGCCGAACTGGAAGAATCTCGCAGAGTGCTCGACACGCAGGAAAGCGAGACGCTCACCTCGCTGCGATCGCGGCTGAGCGCGGTGCGCGAGGAAAGCGCTGCAATCGGACGCTCGCTGCGCGAAGGCGAAGGCAAAGCGCTCGAAGCCTGGCGCTCCGCCACTGCACAGCTTGAAGAAGACCTGACCGCGGCCATCGCCAAGGTCGCGGCGATCGACGAACAGGCGATGGCTTCGGCCCGTAACCGGCTGGGCGAACTGGCCCGCGAAGCGGAAGAACTCGACAGCCGGATGAGCGAGCGCGATCAACTTTTTTCCGATGAGATCAAACAGCGGCGCGCCGAATTTGAAGCTCGCCACGGAGAATTCATCACGCTGCTCAGCAGTCAAATGGTCGACTTTGACAGCGAAATCGAGCAACGCCGCCGGGCTCAGGAAGAACATGGACGCAAACTGGTTTCGCACAGCGAAACAGTGGCAACCCAGCTCGACCACTTCACCCGCAAGATGGCAGAGGTCGTTGATTTGGGCGGCGAAGCCGAAGGCCGCGTTGCGGCCAGCCTCGCTGCACTTGGAGAAAAACTCGCCGCCAGCCGTGACGCCCTGACCGGCACTGACACAGCCGTGGCGCAGCTGACCGACGGCAGTGTCCGCCTGCTTGAACTGATTCAAGCCAGTGTCCAACATTCGAGCCACGATCTGCCCGAAGCCCTGGGCGCCAGTGAGGATCGGTTGAAAACCATCGAAACCCGGGTCAGCGCACTAAGCGGAACCTTGGGCGAGGCCGACAGCAAAGGGCAGGCCGTGGCCGGCCACATTGCCCAAAGCTCGACCGCATTGGCCCAGGCCCTCACCCAGATCGAAGATCTGAGCAGCAAGCTAGCAAGCGAAGGCAGCCAACAGACCCAAACCCTCGATGCAATGCGCGCCTCGTTGGTGCAGGTCCGCAGCGAAAGTCTGGCGCTGGCTGAACAGTCGCAAGCCGAGCTAAAGCGTTCGATCGAAGAGCTGAACCAGTCAGCCACGGCCGCAGTCGCCGGGATTGGCGCGATGAGCGCAGCCTCGATCTCTGCGCTTGCTGCGCGGCTTGGTGAGGAAAGCGGCGCAGCCATCGACAAGGCGATGAAAAGCCGCGCCGCCGAAGCAGCAGGCCAGCTCGAACAGGCCGCCGCCCATGCCGCCGGGGTTAGCCGCGAAGCAGCGGTGCAGCTGCGCGATCAGCTGGCCAAGGTCAGCGAACTGACCGGCCACCTTGAACAGCGCGTCGCCCATGCCCGGGCCAAGGCCGAAGATCAGGTCGACAACGATTTTGCCCGCCGGGTTGCGTTGATCACTGAAAGCCTCAACTCGCATGCGATCGATATCGCCCGCGCGGTTGACAGCGATGTCAGCGACACCGCCTGGGCCTCATACCTGAAGGGCGATCGGGGCGTATTCACCCGCCGTGCAGTGCGCCTGCTCGAATCGGGCGAGGCCAAGGCTATTGCCCAGCTCTATGAACAGGACCCGGTGTTCAGCGATCACGTCAGCCGCTACATCCACGATTTCGAAGCGATGCTGCGCCAGCTGCTCTCGACCCGCGATGGTCACGCGCTGGGGGTTACCCTGCTATCATCCGATATGGGCAAGCTTTATGTGGCATTGGCTCAGGCGATCGAACGGCTGCGCAACTAGAGATAGGTGGTGATGTCGATGTCTTTGAGCGTCACCCAGCCCTGAACATAGTTGAGGTAGTAAAGCCCGAACAGCACCGCTGCCAGCACGGTGGCGCGCTTGGCAACCTTGCGCGGTTCGAACCGGACCGGCGCGCTCGTCGCT
>VFKS01000258.1 GCA_009885425.1 Novosphingobium sp. | reverse complement strand
TGGGCGATGATGATCCCGGTCACGATTACCAGAGTTGGCAGCGCGGTCGATTCAAGGCTGATCGCCAGACCCTGAATGACGTTGGTGCCGTGGCCGGTTTCCGAAGCCTTGGCGATCGAGCGGACCGGGCGATAGTTGGTGCCGGTGTAATACTCGGTGATCCAGATGATCAGTCCGGTGATGACCAGACCCAGCAGCCCGCAATAGAACAGCGTGCGGCCGTTGTAGGCTTGGCCAGCAATCGCGGTTTCCATGTCGCCCAGCGCATAGGAAATTGCCCACCAGATCGCTGGGACCGACAGAACGGCAGTAACCAGGAAGCCCTTGTACATGGCACCCATGATGTTCTTGCCGCCGCCGAGACGGACGAAATAGGTGCCGATGATCGAAGTGATGATGCAGACGCCGCCAATCAGCAGCGGCAGGCTCATCAGCGCCATCAGGTTGTCTGCGTCCTTTAGCAGCAGTGCGGTCAGCACCATGGTCGCACCGATGGTAACGACATAGGTTTCGAACAGATCGGCCGCCATGCCAGCGCAGTCGCCGACGTTGTCACCGACGTTGTCGGCAATCACGGCGGGGTTGCGCGGATCGTCTTCGGGGATCCCGGCTTCGACCTTGCCGACCAGATCGGCGCCAACGTCAGCAGCCTTGGTAAAGATCCCGCCGCCGAGACGGGCAAAGATCGAAATCAGCGAAGCGCCGAACGCCAGAGCGACGAGGCCGTCGATCACGGTCCGGTCATCGCCGCCAACGGTGTGGCCAGCAATTTCGGTGAGGTAGTAGAAGAAGCCTGCAATCGCGAGAAGCGCGAGGCCCGCCACCAGCATCCCGGTGATCGCACCAGCGCGAAATGCCAAGGTCAAGCCCTCTTGCAGTCCGACTTGCGCTGCGGCTGCTGTGCGGACGTTCGAGCGCACCGAGATGTTCATCCCGATGAACCCGGTCGCGCCCGAAAGCACCGCGCCCAGCACAAAACCGGCTGCCGAAACAGGTCCGAGGAAATAACCGACCAGCACGGCGACCACTGCGCCAACAATGCCGATGGCCTGATATTGGCGGCTCAGATAGGCCTGTGCGCCTTCTTGAATGGCCGCAGCGATTTCCTGCATTTTTTCGTTGCCGGGCGAAGCGCTCAGCACTTGGCGGCTGGTGACGATGCCGTAAACGACGGCCAATAGTCCCAGTAATATCGAGATTGTTACGAGATTCACCGGACGCTCCCCCTGTTTTGGTTGTCCATAGCAATAGCCCCGCGTGCAGGGCGAACGGGCGTTGCTATAGGCAGGATTTGGCGCAATGCAACGCCGGAAAGCGGCTTTTCCGGCGCTATCAGGTGTGTTCGTAACCCAGTTTTCCCGTTGGCGGCTTGCCGTCGAGCAACAGCGGCTCGGCTTGACGTTCCAGCACCGTGCCGATCTGGTGCGCGAGGCAGGGCGGGATGGTGCCAGCGCGCAGGGTGAATAGCAGCTCGTAATCTTCGCCCCAGCGCAGCGCTTCATCGCGGCGATCCTCGCTGGTGGCGATCGGAACGGCAGTACGGTCAATCGCCAGCGTTGCGCCCGATGCCTCGGCCATTCGCCCCGCATCGAGTAAAAGGCCGTCCGAAACATCCATCATCGCGCTGACGAGTGGGGCCAAGGCCTGCCCCTCGCCAAGGCGCGCCTGACCGCGCCGGTAAAAGCTGGAATCACCGTTGCCAGATTTGAGCGCCTCAAACCCCAGCATCGCCGCACCGACCGGCCCCGTAATCCACAGCGTGTCGCCGGCCTGCGCCCCGCTGCGCGACGGCACTGGCCGATGGGTCGCGCGTCCGATAGCGGTCAGCCCCAGGCTGCGCGGGCCGTTCGCACTGACCGTATCACCGCCCAGCAAAGCCGCATCGCCATAATGCCGCAAGGCTGCTGCCAACCCGCGCAAGAAAGCGTCATCGTCATCAGCCAGTTGGTACGACAACAATACGCCCAGCGGCCCCGCACCCTTGGCGGCAAGATCGGACATATTCGAGGCCACCAGCTTCCAGGCGAGATCCTCGCCCGATTGGCCGGGCAGGAAATGCACGCCTTCGACCATGGTGTCGTGGGTCAGCACGAGTGCCTCATCGCCAAATTCCAGCACTGCACAATCATCGTCAAGACCTCGCGCAGCAGGGTGCGTAGCCAAGGCCCGCAAGGCAGCGATGAAGGCGAGTTCGGTGGTCAGGCGCGGACGACCTTCGCCACCGAATCCAGTACCGCGTTGACGAACTTCGCCTCGCGGCTTTCGAAGAAAGCGTGGGCGACATCGACGTATTCGGTGATCACGGTGGCGGTCGGCACGTCGGCACGGGCCATCAGCTCCCAGGCTCCGGCGCGCAAAATCTGGCGCATGGTTTTGTCGAGCCGTTCCAGCTTCCAACCTTCAGCCAATTTGCTGGATAGCAGTTCGTCGATTTCATCGCGGCGGGCCGATGCGCCTTTGACCACGTCGTCGAAGAAGGCGGTTTCGGCCTGGGCATACTGATCGCCCTCAATTTCGGCGCCCAGTCGGTGCTGGTGGAATTCATCGAGCAGCCGTTCGAGCACGGTGCCTTCCATCTCAAGCTGATAGAGCGCCTGAACGGCAGCAAGCCGGGCAGCGGCGCGGGATTTGCGCTGATCAGATTTGGGGGCGATCATATTCCAAGCCTTACTTCGATGGAGCGGGCATGGGCGGTGAGCCCTTCGGCGTTGGCCAGTTCGATTGCGGCGGGGCCAATCGCCTGCAGCGCGGCCTCATCCAGTTGGACAAAGCTGGTGCGTTTCATGAAATCCAGCACCGAAAGGCCCGAGGAGAACCGCGCCCTGCGCCCGGTGGGCAGCACATGGTTGGGTCCGGCAACATAGTCACCCACAGCCTCTGGCGTCATCCGGCCAAGGAACACTGACCCTGCGTGGCGGATCTGTTTGAACAGCTTTTCCGGATTGTCCGTGGCGATCTGGACGTGTTCGGCGGCCAGCGCATTGGCCAGCGCCGGGGCCTCGTCCAGACTGGCCACTTCGATAATCGTGCCGTGGGTGTTCCAGCTTTCTGCCGCGACCCGCGCGGTCGGCAGCATGGCCAGTTCCACCCCGATCCGGTCAGCGACCATATCGGCGAACAGCGGATCGTCGGTGATCAGGATCGATTGCGCGGCGGGATCATGTTCGGCCTGGCTGAGCAGATCGGCAGCGGTCCATTCGGGATCGTTCTGGCCATCGGCAATCAGCAGGATTTCGCTCGGCCCAGCGACCATGTCGATGCCAACTACGCCGAACAATTGCCGCTTGGCTTCGGCCACCCAGGCGTTGCCGGGGCCGGTAATCACATCGACCGGGCTGATCCGCTGAGTGCCATAGGCGAGCGCGGCAACGGCCTGCGCCCCGCCAACCCGCCAGACTTCATCGACTCCGGC